>JAYVGH010000135.1:0-2761 GCA_043772435.1 Bacteroidota bacterium | reverse complement strand
GTTAAGCCTGTTGCGCCTGTTAAACCTGTAGCACCCGTTAAACCTATTGGACCTATTGCCCCAGTTAAACCTATTGGACCTGTACAATCCCCTGCATCGGCTAAGCCATTTCCATTTAAATCTTCTGTTCCAACATCAAATACACCATTTCCATTTAAGTCCCAACAATTTAAGCCTGTTGCTACTGGTACTAAAACCACATCGCCGTCTTTATCAACACTTAATACTTTGTTGTTTACCACTAAATTAGCACCGCCTAAAGGTGTTGTTGGGCTTGTACTTTTAAGTTTTGTTAAACGCAAACCGCTGGCATTTGTATTACCATATTTACCCGCATTGTTAGCGCTAATCTCAAAGGTATTGGCTACATTACAAAACGGTGGCGGGTTTGGCCCCGATGATGCAGGCACGCCGCCCACAGCAATACCCGAAGTAGCGTTAGCACCCGAATAAAAAAACATGTTAAAGTTATTTAAGTTTTGAGCACGGTTATTTATAAAACGGCTGTTAAATTGGCCTGTAAAATCGCTACATTGGGCGCCAAACTCTATAACCGGCACTGTACCCGTACTATTTATACTTAAGCCATTACCAACATTACTGCCGGGCGCAGGTACTATTATTACATCGCCCAAAGTATTTACTGCTAAAACTTTACCTTGCGCTTGTGTTAAAAAAGCATTGCCGGTAAGGTTATTGCTTGTTAAATTTGTAAAACGCAAACCGCTGCTTGTGGCAGTTAAACCCGTAATTTCTACTCTGTTATTTGGCGTACAACCCGCTAAGCCAAAGCCCGTGCGCCCGTTTTGCCAAACAAAGTTATTGTTATTTAAATCTATACCACGGTTACCACCTGTTATTTGTGGCAAAACACCGCTACACAAGCCACCCAACTGCACATTAGTACCGGTTACAATTAAACCCTGGTTGGCGGTGGGTACACTATTTGGCGAAGCTACCATTATTACATTACCTGCTCCATCAACCGATAATAATTTTTGGTTAGTTACACCTGCGCCAAGTGGCACTACGTTTTTAGCAGATGTTAAATTTGTAAACATTAAACCACTGGCATTATTTGTAGCAAAATATGGGTCGCCTGCAGAAGCTGAAATTTCTAACCTATTGTTTGCATTTACAGCATTATCGCCAATATGCCAATAACCATTACTTCCTAAACGCCCTTTTTCGTTATTTTGTATATTAAAAATAAATTGTGCAGTGCCACCACCGGGCAAACCCGCAGTGTTATTACCTGTGGCATTAAACCAAAAACCATTTAAGTTTGCATACTGCTCAAAACGCAAATTACCTGTTTGTAGCAAACCGGTGCCATCCATACGTATGTGAGTTTGGTTAGATTGGCTTGTAAACAAATCCAAAGTAGCAAAAGCGGCGGAGGCAAAAGGTGTGCCAACACCACCAGGTGCAATGCGAATACCATCGCCAATACCACCAAATGTAGTACTAAAGCCGCCATTGTTCATAGCGTTATTTACAGTAGTTGTATATTTTAAAGTACCGCCTGTAATGTGGCGCACTGGTACTGGAATTGGGCCAAGCGTTCCAAAAATATTATTACCGAAATTAATTGGTGGAGAGAAATTACCGCCAGGATTCCATTGGGCTTCTACAGTTAAAGTAGTCATTAGAAAAAGTGCTAAAGCGATATTGTTTTTTGATTTCATAGTAATTGGTTTTAAATTAATAATAAATTAACTGAACGTAACCTTTTTCGTAAATTTTATTGTTATTACAATCATTCCCTTCGATTAAATAAAAGTATGTTCCACTTGAACATAAATTACCATTATATTTTCCATCCCAAAAATTTCCAGTGTTAGTAGTAAAAATAATATTACCCCACCTATTAAGAATAGAGAATGTATAATTACAGTATTTTGCCACATTAATTTTAAATAAATCGTTTTTTTCATCACCATTAGGAGTAAACAAATTAGCATTAAAATTACTTTCCTCTTTAGTTTCAATAATATCAATAGAGTCGATATAATAATAAGCGAAATCAAAACCAATATTTTTACTGCCAGTGTTGTTTAATTCGTATAAGGTATTATTGTCATCATTAAAATTACCAATCATTAAATATTTCTCGTTACCATCTGCGGTAAATTCTGTCTTAAGTTCAGTCCAATTTTGTTTATCAAAAATAGGATAATTAGACATTTCATAAGTTTTATAAGGTACAGGTATTGCTTTAGTTTGTCCTACTGTATCTGAAAAAAAACCAATTTGTAAATTTTTTGTTTGATAATTGCTACTATCAGATAAAGATATTTTCAATGATACAGTATATTTTTTACTTTTATTAAGCACCTTATTTAGTGTTGTGGCAATATACTCTCTATAATTTAAAAAAGATCCATAATATGTAGTTAATCCGCAATATGCTTTTCCATAGTACGGATATTGAAAGCCAAATACGTTTTGCGGTATGGTGACATAAAAATTAGAAGCACATTCATTAAAATAATCGCTAGTATATCCATTTGGGTCATACCAATTTTTACATTTATAAACTTGTGCACCGTTGTCTGGACACCCAACAGTATCCTCAAAACTACCATTAGGTACAAGGTTTTGTGTATATGTATAATTAAATTGCAACAGTATAAAAAGTATAAAAATGTTTTTTAGCATATAGCTAAAGTATAAAAATTAGCATTGTTTAACAAATATATAAAATCAAATTAAAAGTGCAATATATGCCGTAATAATTTAATGTTATTAAATTGATGTT
>JAYVGH010000134.1:0-74846 GCA_043772435.1 Bacteroidota bacterium | reverse complement strand
GGTGAAAGTGTGTTTTGGGTGAGTGAATGGATGTGTTTTTGGAAATGGTTTTTTGGTTTTTGGAGGAAAAAGGGTGTTTTTTTGCCACAGATTTAGTTGATTTTTAAAGAATTTTATTTGTGTATTTTTTGTATCTTTATACTATAGAATTAAAAATAATGAAATTATTATCTTACTTTTTTGCAATATTTTTTATTTTTTCGGCATGTAAAAAAAAGGTGTGTAATGAGGCAATAGTAATAAAAGATTGCACAGGAAGTTATTTACGTATTGATGATAAAGATTATTTAATTTGTAACGAAACCATAGTTGCAAATTATGCAAATGCTACAAAAATTAATGCAACTTTTGTAAAATTAGAATCGTGCTCTGCACTTAAAGATATAGCTGTTTGTTACTTAAATCATCCAAATGAAGGATTAATTGAAGTAAAAAAAATTCAATAACACTTTCTTAAAAACTTTCGTAATTCCAAATTAGGTTATTAGGGAGATTATAAAAAAACTAAAAATTTAAACCATTAATTCGCTAATGATAAGATTTACATCAATGCTATCAATTGAATGTGCGTTCTGTTTTAATGGATAATTAGTAATAAGTGTAGTAAAAATATTTTTCCGAGTTTTAGTAACTTGTTTAAATAACGATTTTCGGATTTTAAGTTGAGTGGCGTAACTTTTATTTATTTCGAACGGAGCATCGTAAAACTTGCATTCGCATAAATTTATAGCTTGGTCTTTACGGTCTATTAATAAATCAATTTGAAATCCATCTATTTTGTTTTGAGAAATATGCCGATAACTCGATGTTTGGGTATATACATTAAAAATACCAAGTACTTTTTTAATTTCATCAGTATGTTTTATACAAAGTGTTTCAAAGGCATAGCCAGTCCATATTTTATACTGTTGCGATGTAGCTAATAGTTGCCAAATACCTTTGTTTGCTTTTTTATTTTTTTTAATAAACTTATGATAAAAAACCGAAAATTCATCTACCAGTCGGTAAATAGAACCCCGCTTTAATTTCCCGAACGGGGTTTCTTCAATAATAAATCCCGAAACTATTAATTCGTTTATTGCCCGTGTGTAAGGACCTCCAGTAGCTACTTTAGATTTTTTTATAATTTCTTCTCTACTTAAACCGCTTTTTGCCTCAGCTAAGCTAGCTATAATAGCTTCGTGATTTTCGGGATAATCAAATAAGGCTTTGTATAAATTATCGTACTCGTTTTTTAATAAGCCGTTTTCGCTAAAGCACATACGCTCTATGGCTTTTGACGGGCTTTCGCCACGTTTTATGTTTTCTAAATAATAGGGTACGCCACCCATTACTAAATATAATTCTACAATTGACGAATCGGAGAGTGTTATTTTTTTATTATTTAAAAAGGCTTTTGTTTCGGCTAATGTAAAGGGCTTTAATTGTATGGAATGTGTTATGCGATTGTAAAAGCCACCTTTATCGTTAATTATTTTTTCGGTAATCCACGATGTTGCAGAGCCACATATTACTAAAACAAAGTGTTTTTCTTTTGAGAGATAATCGTTCCATAAATGAGCCAATAGCTGGATAAAGCCTGATTTAGTGGTATTTATCCAAGGTAATTCATCTAAAAAAATAACTTGTTTTTTGTTTTTGGATAAAGATTTTAAATAGTTTTTAAGTAATAAAAATACGTCTTGCCAATTTTTGGGTTTAATTTTAATTCGTTTAATGGAATGCTCAGAAATTTTTTGAACAAAATTATTAATTTGAATTTGTGTATCTGCATTTTGAATACCCGTAACAGAAAGGCACATATTTTGTTTATACACTTGGTTAATTAAATAGGTTTTTCCTACTCGTCTTCTACCTGTTAATGCTACAAAACACGATTTATTAATGCTTAGGGTTTCGTGCATTAAAGCAAGTTGAGATTCTCTTCCTATCATTTTATACTTGTATTTATCTATCAAAAATACAACTATAAATACAACTACCAAATATTTTTAAATATATGAAAAATATAAAAATTAATTAATTGAAATTATATTTGTATTTATGTATTAAAAAAGCATAGATAAATACAAGTATGTTTTAAAAAATTATATCAAAAAAATTCAATAACACTTCCTCAAAAACTTTCGTAATTCCAAATTACTTTGCTTGTGCGATTCTAAAAAACCAAGATGCCCATCGTGTTCTAAAAACAAAACAGAGCCGTTTTTAATTGTGTTGGCTTGTTCTAATAATTGTTTGTATGGCAACACATTATCGTGTTCGCCAATAACCATTAAAATAGGGTAGGTAACCAATCCTAAAATAATATCCCGGCTGGGTCTGTCTTTCATTCCGTAAAGTGAAGCTATAATTCCTTTTTTAGATGTTTGTTTTGCAATGCCGGTTGCAAAAGCAATTTCGGGTTTTAAGTATTTTAAATTTTTAGTGGCAAATAAATTTTTAATTGCAGCAACAGTGTAAATAGTTTTGTTAGCTTTTACTGCGTTAATGGCACGTATACGGTCTTTCTTTTTTTCGTCAGTATCGGCATAAGCGCTGCTATGGTATAAGCATAAACCTTTTAAATTATCCGGAAATAAGTCGGCAAAAGCCAAACCTACGTATCCACCCATGCTGTGCCCTACAATTACATATTTTTTTAAACGTAAAAAATCCAAAACTGTTTTCACGCATTTTGCCATTAAGTCCATGCTATGTGCATAACCAAAACAATTTGTGCCTCCATGGCCGGGCAAATCAATGGCTATTACTCGGTAAGATTTAGATAAATTATTTATAGTTTGTTCCCATAGTTGGTGCGCGCCTAAAAACCCATGAAGCAATACGACTACTCTGCCTTTTCCTTTATCTAAAAAAGTTACGGTTTCGTTTTTGTATGTGCAGGTTTTTATCAAGAAATTATTTTTTGTATATTAAAGCTACCGCATAAGCGTTTACACCTTCGCCTTTGCCCACGTAGCCAAGTCCTTCGTTAGTAGTTGCTTTTATAGAGATATCATTTGCAGTAACATTCATAATAGGCGCAATAACATTTTGCATTTGGCTTATATGCGGATTTACTTTTGGGGCTTCTAAGCTTAAAGTCGCATCAACGTTACCAATGGCGTAGCCGTTTTTATCTAATAAGTCAACTACTTCTTTTAATAATAGTTTACTATCGGCACCTTTGTATTTTGGGTTGGTATTAGGAAAATGAAAACCAATATCACGTAAATTTGCCGCTCCTAAAAGGGCATCACAAATAGCGTGTAATAATACATCTGCATCACTGTGGCCTACACAACCTTTTTCAAACTCTAATTTAATACCGCCTAACCAAAGTTCTCTGCCTTCGCCTAAAGGGTGTACATCGTATCCAAAGCCTATGCGTATATTCATCGTTTTAATTTGAAGGTGTGAAAATTCGGTTTAATTATTTCAAATAACATTCTGTAGTGTTAGTAGATAAATCCTTACATAATTTTTTTGCTCTACTTTTTGTAGCGTCTACCTCACCTGAGGGATATGTACCGTTTGAGTTTTTACATTCGCACATTCTGGTTTTTACACAAGAAGCAAATAATACTCCACAAGCACAAATTACATAAATTATTTTTTTCATTTTTCTGTTTTTTAATTATTTACAATTGCAGTTACACCGGGCAAACTTCCTTGTTCAATATATTCTAACAAGGCGCCGCCACCTGTACTTACATAACTAACTACTTCCGCTAAGTTATATTTATTTATGGCAGCAACACTGTCTCCGCCACCAATTAAACTAAACGCTCCATTTTTAGTGGCTTTGGCTATATCAAAAGCTATTTGTTTGGTACCATTTTCAAAGTTACTCATTTCAAACACACCCATTGGTCCGTTCCATAAAATTGTTTTAGAATTTTTAATTACTTCGCCAAATTGTTTAATGCTATTAGAACCAATATCTAAACCCATCCAACCATCAGGTATTTGTGTAATATCACATTCTTTTATATTGGCATCGTTTGAAAAATTGTCAGCGACAATGGCATCTGTAGGAATATAAATATTCACGCCTTTTTGTTTTGCGGTTTCAATTAATTTTTTTGCAACATCTAATTTGTCTTCTTCACATAATGATTTGCCAATTTGCCCCCCCATAGCTTTTACAAACGTAAATGCCATACCACCACCTATAATAATATTATTTGCTTTGCTTAATAATTGGTCAATAATTAAAATTTTATCGCTCACTTTTGCACCGCCAATTATTGCTGTAAATGGTTTTTGAGCTTGGGTTAAAACTTTAGTAATACTTTCAACTTCGCCCGCCATTACAAAACCAAAACATTTATTTTCGGGAGTAAAAAACTTTGCCATAACTGCCGTACTTGCGTGCAAACGGTGAGCCGTACCAAAAGCATCGTTTACATATACGTCCCCGTGCTTACTCAATTTTTCAGCAAAAGTTTCGTCGCCTTTTTCTTCTTGTTTGTAAAAGCGTAAATTTTCCAATAATAAAACTTCACCTTTTTTTAAAACCGATGATTTTGAAAATGCTTCATCGCTTATACAATCATCTGTAAATAATACAGAAGTATTTAATTGTTTACTTACTTCGGCAACAATATGTTTTAACGAAAATTCATTGCTTGGCCCATCTTTCGGACGACCTAAATGACTCATTAAAACTATGCTGCCACCATCATTTAAAATTTTTTTTAATGTTGGAATTGCTGCTTTTATACGGGTAGAATCGGTTATTTCAAAAGTATCATTTAAGGGTACATTAAAGTCAACACGTACAACGGCACGTTTGTTTAAAAAGTTAATAGAGTTTACAGTTTTCATATTTTAAGGCAAATTTAATATTATTTGGTTACTAATTTATGTACTTTTGAACTGATAAAACTATCCCTATTTTACATTGCTTGTGAACGCTCTAAAACCCTTAAATACTTACTTAATAAAATACAAATGGTACTTTTTAGGGGGTATTACATTCGTTACTTTATCTACTATTTTTAGTACCTATCAAGGTGTTATTGTTCGAAATGGAACAAACGAAATTTTAAATATTATAAAAAACAATACCCCAACTGATAGTATTGTTTTTGTAAAGTTTGGTTTATTATTAATTGCGTTTGCCTTAATAAGTGGTTTGTTTATGTTTTTAATGCGTCAAACAATTATTGTAATGAGCAGGCATATTGAGTACGATCAAAAAAACGAAATTTACAATCATTATCAGCAATTAGATGCTTCGTTTTATAAAACTAATACTACAGGCGATTTAATGAATCGTATTAGCGAAGATGTTGGTAAAGTTCGTATGTATACCGGCCCGGCAATAATGTATATTGTAAATACGTTTGCCACTACCATTACAGTATTGGTATTTATGTTGAGTGTAAATGTACAACTAACGCTATTGGTATTTTTACCACTACCTATTTTATCATTTATTATTTACAGAGTAAGCAATAAAATAAATAAACAAAGTACCAAAGTGCAAGAGGAACTCGGAAATTTAACTACTCAGGTACAAGAAACATTTAGCGCTATCAGGGTAATTAAAGCGTATGCCCGCGAAAATTATTTTGTAAATGAAATGGATATAAAAGGCAACGAGTATAAAAAAACAATTTTAAAATTAAATAGAATTGAAGGATTTTTTTTTCCTACCATGATGCTAATGGTTGGAATGAGCGTGTTAATAACTGTATGGTATGGCGGTAAATTAGTAATCAGTAATAAAATTGAAGCCGGAAATATTACTGAGTTTATTTTATATGTTTATAAACTTACCTGGCCATTTGCCGCTTTAGGCTGGGTTACATCGCTTGTGCAACGTGCTTCGGCATCGCAAAAACGCATTAATGAATTTTTAGATACTGAACCCAAAATAAAAAATCCAACAACATCCACTTATGAATTTGAAGGGCACATAGAGTTTAAAAATGTAAGTTTTACTTATCCTGAAAATAATATTACAGCTTTAAAAAATATTTCTTTCACTTTAAAAAAAGGACAAACGTTGGGCATAACAGGAGCAATAGCAAGTGGCAAATCAACACTTGTAAATTTAATAACACGTCAATACGATGTTAGCGAGGGCGAAATTAGCATTGATGCCAAAAATATAAAAGAATACAATACTAATATTTTAAGAAAAAATACAGGCGTAGTACCTCAAGAAGTTTTTTTGTTTAGCGATACTATAACCAATAACATTGCTTTTGGAACGCAAAAAAAAGTAGATGATTTACACGTTGAACAAGCCACAAAAATGGCAGGTGTTTACGATAACATAAATCAGTTTCCGGATAAATTTAATACACTTGTGGGCGAACGCGGCGTTACTTTAAGCGGTGGACAAAAGCAGCGCATCTCTATTGCACGCGCTATAATTGGTAACCCCAAATTATTAATTTTTGACGATTGTTTAAGTGCTGTAGATACTGAAACGGAAGAGCTTATTTTATCTAATTTAAAAACTATTATGCAAAATAAAACCAGTATTATTATTAGTCATCGCATTAGCAGTTTAAAAAATGCCGATTTAATTTTATATTTAAAAGATGGTGAAATTGTAGAAAGTGGAACACATCAGGCTTTAATGGAATTAAAAGAAAATTATTTTGAATTGAATAAATTGCAGAGTAATTAGTTTTTTTAATGCCCCGCTCTATTTTTTTCTTCTTCGTTACTTTTTACCTCGCGTTGTTTAACCTTTAATTTACCAAAACTATAATTTATATTAAGATTTATGCGGCGAGTATCAAATGTAAACCTGCCTGTAGAGTTTACGTTTTGATAGTTTACAGTACTATTAAAATTGTTTTTAAAAAACATATCGGTAACAGCAATTGAAATAGATAGTTTATCGTTTAACATTGCCGGCGGTATCAAACAAATGCTCGGCATTAATATTAAATTCGGGGTAAATCCAAGGATTTGGTTTTTTAAAATTGTATTGTAATGTTTTATAACCAAGGCTATTGTCGCTAATGCTTGTAATAGATTCTCTATCATCACTTTCTAAACCAGCCGCACCCGAAACTTTTACACCAATAGAATTATTTTTATTTATAAACCAATCGGCACCAATATTATAACTTGCCACATTGTTATGTTCTGTTTCAATATAATGTTGGTTAATAGTTGTTGTTAATGTATCGTAATTTACAATTCTTAGTTCTTTAAAATCTTTGTGTAATAGTTGTTTAATAGCAGTTAGCCCCGAAAAAAAATTAAATTTTTTGCCTTTGTAATTTACGCTAACGCCACCCTCGGGATTACCATAAAAGCCTTGAGAAAAACTACCAAATATACTGCCGCTAAACCCAACCAGTTTTACTTTTTTTAATTTTATGTTAATCAAACCACCTTTGCCTGCCGCATCGTATTTTACAGGTGGTTTTTTTAGTATTTCTATTTTTTCAATTTGTGACGCGTTAATACTTTTTAAAATGTTTATTAATTGCGAGCCTGATAGTTGTTGCAATTTTCCATCAATTAATATTTTAACACCGCCCTTGCCTTGTATAGAAATATTATCATCTTGCACACTAACAGTTGGCAATCGTACTAACAAATCGTAAGCACTATTGCCAGCCGCTAAAGCAGTACCTTCAATATTTACCGTTATGTTTCCGTTTTTAAATTCTACAATTTTTTTTTGAGTAATAACAGAAACCTCGTTTAAATTAATGCCTTTACTATTTAATTTTATTGAAGGCAGTGTAACTGAATTTAAACTGTCGTATTCTATTTTATCCGAATAAAATGTATTAAAACCTGTTGCAGTAATTTTTAAAAAATAGTTGTCTTTATTAATGTTTTCAAAACAATACTTACCATCTTGATTTGTTATAACACCTTTGTAAATAGAACTGTCTTTTATCTTCAATAAACCAATGGCTGTAAATGGTAATGGTGCATTTAAACTATCAATCACAGCACCATTAATCGCGCATTGCGAAAGCGAAACCGATTTTGAAAATAGTATGGCTGGTAATAAATATTTTACTACTACGTTGATAATTTTTTATTTAAATATAAATAGGCTTAAGTCGCAAAAAGTCAATTTAATAAATAAATTTATTTAATTAAACTTTATTGTTAAATATGTGTTAATGTAGTAAATTATAAATATAAATTATGGAAAATTTAAAAATTGCAACAGACAATTACGTAGCCTTTACGTTTTTTATTGGAACTATGGCTATGATGGGCGCAGCGGTGTTCTTCTTTTTTGAATATGGTAATACGGCTCCAAAGTGGAAAACCTCAGTACTGGTATCGGGTATTATAACTTTTATCGCGGCGGTGCATTATTATTACATGCGGGGTTATAATTTGGAAACAGGGGAGTCGCCCACGTTTTTTAGGTATGTGGATTGGCTTTTGACAGTGCCATTAATGTGTGTTGAATTTTATTTAATAACCAAAAAAGCAGGCGCAAAACAAGGTTTATTGTGGAAACTAATAGCAGCATCTGTATTTATGCTAGTAACAGGGTATATTGGCGAAGCTATTTATCCAAATGAAACGCAAAGTTGGTTTTGGGGCGCAATTAGCGGATTAGCATATTTTTATATAGTTTACTTGGTATGGTTTGGCGAGGTTGCTAGTTTAGCAAAATCTTCGTCTAAGTCAGTTGCTTCGGCAATTAAATCTCTTGGTTGGTTTGTATTGGTAGGATGGGCAATATACCCACTTGGTTATATTTTAGGCACTAAGGGTGGATTGTTTGGAATGCAGTTAGTTGCAGATCCTGCGGCTGCATCACACGCTATGGATATAGTTTACAACATTGGAGATGCCATAAATAAAATTGGCTTTGGTTTAGTTGTTTATGTGCTTAGTAGAAAAGAAGATTAGTTTATTTACTTTTAAAAATTTAAAAAGATAGGAGTGTTTACTTCTATCTTTTTATATTTGTTGACGTGTTAATTGTTCTTTACAATTTTAATTTATACTTATTGTTATGGGTAATTTAGTATTTAAAATATAATTAAATTTTTGTAACTCAAAATCATTATCATAATCTTATTTTTTTAAATGTGTTGAGTTTTGAAACTAAAATTGATTTTACAAATTTGCCAAATTTGATAACTTTTTGTAACCATGTGTAATTTTTTTTTGGGTGAATTATTACAACTTGATTTAACTACATATTAGTACAATGTTTGATTTTGATTTTCGTTTGATGAAAATTATATTTTTTTAATGATAATATAAATCATTATAATAAGGTTAACTTCTAATTTTCTGTTTAATTTTTTAAAATGCCATTTAATTCCATATTTATGGAATAATGCTGTTTGACTAAACTAATTGCTGAATGAATATGGATTTTACACAAAATTTTAAAAAACGAAAATTTTAAAGCGTGTGTGTTACGAATTTATTTATAATTATTAGAACCCAATCTTACAACGTTCCCCATCCAAAACATGTCGCTCGGTTTCGGTTTTTAAACCGGTTTTGGCATTATCTAATTCTGTTTTATAAGTTGCACTTAACTCTTTGCGCATTATAGCTTCCATAAAACGGCGCGCATCTTCTTTTTTTTCTAAAATTAAACCGGGCACTTTAGTAGGTTTGCCCGCGTCATCCTTTGCTACCATCGTAAAATACGAAGTATTGGTATGTTTTACAGTGCCTATTTTAAAATCTTCAGCTATCACTTTTATCCCTACTACTAAACTCGAATTACCAACATAATTTACTGTAGCAAACATGCTTACCATTTCGCCAACATCTACCGGTTGCAAAAATTCCACATTCTCAACCGAAACTGTTACACAATAATTTCCGGCATGTTTACTTGCGCAGGCATAAGCCACCTTATCCATTAAGGATAATAAAATGCCCCCATGTATTTTTCCGCCAAAATTTGCGTAAGCGGGTATCATTAATTCGGTAATAGTTGTTTGCGAGTAGCTAACGGGTTTGTACTGTTCTTCTTCAGTCATATAATTTTTAAATCTACAAAAATATAGCCACAAAGGCTCATAAGGCAAATAAGTTTCACAAAGCTTTTTTATTAAGGATTTGGAAATTTAAGCAATAAAAACTTAGACACGAATTAACACAAATTTTCGCTTATCTAAACTTAAAATAGGTTCGTGTAAATTAGTGCAATTAGTGTCTAAATATCTTCGTGTAACTTAATGTACTGTGTGCCTTTGTGGCTCCAAAAAAACACAATTTGTCAAATACAACTGCCATTTTTTCCTACATAAAATTTAAAGTGTAACATTTTGTCCACAATAGGGCTAAAAAATAGTATTGGCATAGTTTATGAGTTACATTTACCGAATTAAAAAACCAATAAATTTATATAATTATGGCAAAAATAAGCGTTAAGCCTTTGGCAGATAGAGTGCTAGTTGAATCTGCACCGGCCGAAACAAAAACAGCAGGCGGAATTATCATTCCAGATACCGCAAAAGAAAAACCAATGCGTGGCAAAGTAATTGCTGTTGGTAATGGCAAACCTGACGAACCTATGACAGTAAAAGTAGGTGATAACGTGCTTTACGGCAAGTATGCAGGCACCGAATTAAATATTGACGGTAAAGATTACCTTATAATGAAAGAAAGCGATATTTACGCTGTTATTTAATTGAGCGAACAGCGATTAGTTAATAGGGAATAGAAAAGCCCATTAACTAATTCTTATCAACTAACACCTAATTAACTATTAACTAACCCCTATTAACTAAATAAAAAATGGCAAAAGACATAATGTTTAACATAGAAGCCCGCGATGCTTTAAAACGTGGTGTAGACGCATTAGCGAATGCAGTAAAAGTAACCTTAGGTCCAAAAGGACGTAATGTAATTATTGATAAAAAATTTGGTTCTCCTCAAATTACTAAAGATGGTGTAACTGTTGCAAAAGAAATTGAATTAAGCAACCCGGTTGAAAACATGGGAGCGCAACTTTTAAAAGAAGTAGCAAGCAAAACAGCTGATTTAGCCGGTGACGGTACAACAACTGCTACTGTATTAGCACAAGCTATTGTTACAGGCGGTTTAAAAAACGTTGCAGCTGGCGCAAATCCTATGGATTTAAAACGCGGTATTGATAAGGCCGTTATGGCAGTGGTTGAAAATTTAAAAAAACAATCACAATCTATCGGTAACGAAAATAAAAAAATTGAACAAGTAGCAACAATTTCCGCAAATAACGATAGTACTATTGGTAAATTAATTGCCGAAGCGATGCAAAAAGTTAAAAAAGAAGGCGTTATTACTGTTGAAGAAGCTAAAGGTACCGAAACTACAGTTGAAGTAGTAGAAGGTATGGAATTTGACCGCGGATATATCTCTCCATATTTTGTTACAAATGTTGAGAAAATGGAAGCTGTTTTAGAAAATCCATACATTTTAATTTTTGAGAAAAAAATTAGCGGTATGAAGGAATTATTGCCAATTTTAGAAAAAGCGGTAGCAACAGGTAAACCCTTATTAATTATTGCCGAAGATTTAGATGGCGAAGCTTTACAAACATTAGTTGTAAACCGTTTACGCGCCAATTTAAAAATATGTGCTGTTAA
Source organism: Bacteroidota bacterium (assembly GCA_043772435.1). GTDB lineage: Bacteria > Bacteroidota > Bacteroidia > B-17B0 > Aurantibacillaceae > Aurantibacillus. The sequence goes on along the minus strand of JAYVGH010000134.1, from coordinate 63,312 downwards.
AGCTCCTGGCTTTGGCGATCGTCGTAAAGCAATGTTAGAAGATATTGCTATTTTAACCGGTGGAACATTTATTAGCGAAGAGCAAGGTCGTAAATTGGAAGATGCTCAGTTAACTGATTTAGGTCGTGCCGAAAAAATTACCATTGATAAAGACAATACAACTATTGTAAATGGTAGCGGTAAAAAAGCGGAAATTGTTAGCCGTGTAAACCAAATTAAAGCACAAATTGAAACTACTACCAGCGATTACGATAAAGAAAAATTACAAGAGCGTTTAGCTAAATTAGCAGGTGGTGTTGCCGTATTATACATTGGTGCTGCCAGCGAAGTGGAGATGAAAGAGAAAAAAGACCGTGTTGACGATGCTTTAGCTGCAACACGTGCTGCGGTTGAAGAAGGAATTGTACCGGGTGGTGGCGTAGCTTACATTCGTGCAATTAGTGCTTTAGAAAAATTAAAAGGACTTAACGAAGACGAAACTACAGGTATACAAATTGTAAAACGTGCCATTGAAGAACCATTGCGTCAAATATGTGCAAACAGTGGTATTGAAGGTAGCATTGTAGTACAAAAAGTAAAAGAAGGTAAAGATGATTTTGGGTTTAACGCACGTACCGAAGTGTTTGAAAACTTACTTAAGGCAGGTGTTATCGATCCTACTAAAGTAAGCCGTATAGCTTTAGAAAATGCAGCATCAGTAGCAGGTATGTTATTAACTACCGATTGCGTGTTAGCAGAGCGTAAAGAAGAAAAACAAGCTATGCCGGGTGGTGGAATGCCAGGCGGTATGGATGGAATGATGTAACAAATATCTTAGCTTTTGTTTTTTTCAAAAGTATTTATAAAATAAAACCCCGAATTTATTAAGTTCGGGGTTTTGTTTTTATTTTGTAATAAGTTAATATATCCAAGATTGGAATCTTTTGGAGAGGCACAGTTTTTCCAATTGATTAAAATTATGGTTGTTGTGTCTTGAGTATATCAATAAAGTAATTTTCTTGTTCTTTTGTAAAAGTAAAAGTACCAATTCCATCAAATAAAACACTTTTACATTTATTATTTGTTAAAGCATCGAATTGAATAGTTGATGAAACCCTATACTCAATAAAATTGTTTTCATCATAATAGCTCTTAAATTTATATTCTACATAATCTCCATTTGTAAATAAAATATAAATATTTTTATTTTTAGCATTAATATATTTTGGGAATATAGCATTTAATATAACAGAATATATGCCAGTACCTAAACTATCAATTTCCGTACTTAAAAATATAGTATCTTTTTTTTCTGTTTCAAAAAATAATACTTTTTGCGGTATTAAAGCAATTGCTTTTTGACCGAATATATTAGTATAATATCTATCAAATTCAATTTGTGATTTTACACTAATACTAGCAATTATAAATATTACTATTAATTTTATTTTGGTTTTCATTTTTACAATTTATAAAGTAAAGTAGAATTATTCTATGAGATTTCTTTTTGTACGTATAGAAATATAATCAAGCCGATTAAATAAGTTACAGTTATAAAAAATTACTATTTAGTCATTATGTAACCAATTTGTAATAATTATATTATATAAAAACCAAGATTATTTTAAAACTTTAAAACCAAGTAATTTTATGATTTCATTCAAAGGCAAAACTAAAGATTTTTTAAAAGCACTTGACTCTATTAGGGCTATTTATAAAGGGAAACACATTCATACTTACAAAGAAACGTGCGAAATTACCTTGGTTGATAATTATGTGCGTATCTCTATTCCTGGAGCATCCTTCGGTTTTAAATGTGAAACAAAAGGAACTGCAAAGGCCACCTTACTATTTAGAGACCTTTATAGTTTGGTCGATCATCATTCTTTAGAACTAATTGTAGTTGATTTTTACGATGAAGCTCTTAAATTTGGCGCCGTTCAAGTTAAAGCAATGACAACCTTTTTTAAAAATGACCGTATTTTGAGAACGATTGTGCTTCCTAATAATTATACAGACTTACACTTACTCCTCCTTAAAAATGAAGGGTATACCAAAGAGGAACTCGAATTCAATAACCTACTAGCCTTAATAGACAGCGCTGAACGGCGAGTTTATTATAATGTTAGACATTCTGCTCTATATTTACAAGATTATGGTATTTTAGCAAAAGATATAAAAAATCTATTAATTGAAAAGCTCGGCGTAAAATTAGATTTAGATGAAAGTGATGTAAAGTTATTGTTAGCTACAGACTGATTTTTTTTTATAAAGCAATAATTTAATTTTTCAAACAATTAACTATTTTGGCATTTTGTTTGGTGTAATTTTATAAACCTTTGTTTCAATTGTAAAATAATTGTCAAGTTTATCTTGCGGACTTATTATATATAGTTTACCTAGATTTGTCTCAACTTTAAATTCAAAAACTCTGTAATTAAAATAATTCGGACTGTTTTGTCTTGTTTTAAATTCATTTTCTGTACGAGGAGCTGTCTGCCAAATTTGCGTGTGTGGAATTGTCCGAGCTACTGCCGCACGCTGTAAAGGCGATAAAGCGGCCATGATAAAGAAAAGTTGTTTCAAGTAACTGTCGTTTTAAAGTGGTTGCTAACGGTTTGCGGTCTTGCTCACGTTTTTGCAAGTCTAAGTTAAGCATTTGAGCGTTAATGTTCAAAAATGGCGCTTAGTTGCTGTTAGCACTAGTTGTTTTCTTTTACAAAGCCTTGACCAGTCCAATCGATTTTTATTACTTTCTTTTTTTGGATTTCAGCAATTCTAGGCTCTAAAGTGTAGCAAGGATTTGCCATAAAAGCAATTCCATTAGGATATTCTCTAGGATTAATTTCGTAATTAAAACAAAACATACCCTCGTTAGCAACCAAGAAATCGTTGCCAGTATTAGCGTCAAAGAACTCTAATTTATTAATAGTCCAATTTTGTTTAATTTGTTTAATTGAGTTGTCTTTACCTACTATATAAATATTAAAGTAGTTTTGTTGATGTGAAACTCTTACTCCTCCAACTTTAGAAACAATCAAGATTTTTTTAGATTTAGATTTAAAAAGTCTAAACTCGTATTTTATCCAACCTGCTTGTCCAGGAGTGTAGTTATAATAAATGCTTAAATAATTATTCTTTATATCAATTGTGTCTATAAAATAAACTATGGTCGAAATTGAATCGCTCTCTGGAGTCACGAATTTTTTATTTTGAAAGAGGCTATCCTTTTGTCGAGAATTTAGGTCAGTCAGTTTAACAGAAAGGTTTTTATAAATGTCAACTATTTCCTGGGAAACCAACTTATGGTTTAAAGAAATGAAAAACAGAAATAATAATATTATGCTTTTCCGTGTCATTTTACAATTAGTGCTAACGTTTTGGAGCTAAAAGAAGTGCGGCTTTGAAACCGAAATGTTTTCTACCCCCACAAATGATTATTAGTTGTCGAAATACTGTACTTTTTTTTCCTACATAAAAACAAGAAACTTTCGCTAAGCGCCAAATTGTAAGCAAAAAACTTATAAGTCCACCCACATTTTTTTTAGGTGCTGTTAGGCAATCGTGCATTAAATATCTAGTATGTTCTTGTTAAACCAAATGTCTTCATAGCCTTTATTGTCAGCCAAAAACCGATGTCCTGGAGGACAGATTAAGAATTTAGAATTGCTAAGAACGCATCAGGCAAAGCCTAAAGGGCGCGTACAATTGTGTGAGGCAAAAAGGGATTTTACAAACCTTTTACAGCAGTGCTACTTCTTCTTGATCTCTATTTCAGTGGAACCTCCTTTAACTTCAATTTTGGTTCCGTTCGCACCATTTTTTGTTTCCAGCTTAGCACCGTCTTCTCCAATGGTGATTTTGGTAGAATTTTCAGGTGCTTTTGTTTCAACCTTCACAGCTTTAGTTTCTGTGGTTGCAGGAGCGGTCTCGGTTTCAACTGGTTTATTTTCAGAGCAAGATGCCAGAATATAAATAAGACTTACTGCGATCAATTTTGTGATTTTTTTCATGTAACAAAGTTACCATATTTAAGTTGCCAATGGAGTTTTTGGGTGAACTTATTTTGCCTGTTGCATAGTAAGCTGAAAACTATTACAAATGATGATGGGTGTGGTAAAACCCAAAAAAGAAAAATCGGATTGGAAAGAAATAACCAAAACAAAAATGGGTTTTGATTCAGATGCTTGTCCTTGTTGCAAAACAGGAAAGATGCAACGCATCATGAGTTTTAATGCCCATGCTCCACCGCCAACAATAAACAACAAATTAAAACCTAAAATAAAACAATAAACACTGCCAATTAATTAATTGAAGCGGAATAGAAAACAATTGCCTTATATGAAAAATCAGACTAAATAAAACAAAAAATTAATTTTATATTGATTAAAAATTAATTGAAAACATAAACACTGATCAAAAAACACAAGAATGAAGATCAAACTTTGACTCATTTTAAAATAAAAAGAAACTCTTCTTTTTAAAATTGCATAATACAAAATTTTCCAAAAATACTTTATTGGCAAGGGCTACCGAAGCTACAGTTCAACAAATGATTAAATCGAAATTCCGCCGAAGGGGGCGGAACATCGTTTAATCCTTATATGTTATGTGCTGTTGCTGTCAAGAAAATTTTTTACCAGCCAATTTCTTTGTCTGAAGCAATTTGCCCATATTTAATAGACGGAACACTAGGATCTGATTGTGCGCTTAAGTCGAGGTCAATATATGATTTGAAAAACATTTCATTTAAATTACGGGAAGAGTACTGTTTAGATAAATAGTCGCCCCATTCTAATGCTTTTTCTTGTGAGTCCGTTTTGATGTTAATGCAGGCACACCATTCATGGTCTTGGTCATTTGAATCCAGCAAATTGTCACGGAACCACGCAACATATAAATAATTGTCCATTATTATTTGTTATAATTTTAATTTTGTCAATTGCACCTAACGGTTTCGGGGCTTGCGTTCGGCGGGTTTAAAAACCGTCAAACCGTCTACCAACCGAAAACTTTAATAAAGATACAAAACATTTTCTTTTTGCTTTACGAAAATAAAAGTCCAGAAGGGCCAAAAGCAAAGCAAAAAAACTACTCGTCAACCCCGCTGGCGCAATTGCCACGTGTTAGGTGCTGATTACTTAAGGAGAGATTACAAAAGAATCTAAAGAGTCAACAAATTTGCCGTCTTTTTTTACGGGCGTCCATTTTTGAGATTTATTTATGATGTTTTTAAGAAATTCAAAATTTACCATTGTTATTGTCCCATCTATCCGAATTAGGGTTGCTCGACCACTTTTTGAGATTAAGTACATTGCACTAATTTCATGACTGAATTTGAGCTTTAATTTTTTTATGTCGTCTGCCACATATGAATTAAAGTCCTTATAGTTATTATACTTGAATGAAGGTTTGTCTTCAAAGAAAGAGTCAAAAATATTATTGCCTTTGGGTATTAAAGAATCAAGTGGATTAGAGGTCTTGAAAGTAATTGTCAAGATAAAGGAGGTGTCTTTTATTTTGTGATAATTTTTTATGGTGATGTCGAAGTCTAAATCTTCGCGTCCTCCTTTAATTGGGATATAGGTAAAATAAAAATCACTTTTTTCTCTTTTTAATACCTTTTTATGATGAAAAATTTGAACTGAAGAATAGCTAGGTAATTGCATTGTGTCAATAGTAAAGCGACATTCACTTGGAGTTCCAATCGAAAATGTCTCCGAAGCACATTTATAGTCTAAAAAGTCCTGTCCGAATAGATTATTAAGTGACAATAAAATTATTAATGGAATATATTTTGTCATTGTAATTTGCACCTAACTTGCGGATATGCTCAACTTATCCATTTTTAAGCGTTTTAAATAATTGTTGTTGGCTTACATTTAAAGATAATAAAAAATACTTGTAGTAAAAAAAAACCTCAAACAAATGTTTAAGGCTTTTAAAATTATTTAAAAATATTATTTATTTCCTTTTACTAAAAACCACCATAAAGCTACATAAACTGCTTCAGTTTTTGCGCCTTTTATAGCGCTGGTAACATCGCTCATTTTAGCAATGGTGCTGTTGCTTGAGTTACGGATATCATTACCGTCTACTTTTAATATAGCGGAGTTACTAGAGTTACGAATGGTTTTACCGTCGCTGTCTACTCTTCCTACAGAAGAGTTACTGGAGTTACGAATGGTTTTACCATCACTGTCAATTTTTCCAACTGATGAGTTGCTGGAGTTACGTAATGTTTTACCATCGCTATCCATTTTAAATTGTGCAGAAGCTAAGTTAGAAATTAGCATAAACGTTAATACTGCAAAAAATGATTTTATTGTTTTTTTCATGTTTTTATTTTTTAAATAATATGTCAAATCTAAATAAAAATTTAGCTTTAAAAAATAGAGTTAATGCTTTGTTTAAAAGATTAGCTTAATAATAAACAGGTAATAATTAGTTAATGGTTTGTTAATGTTGAGGTATGTCAGTTTAGTTATTTTTTCTTTTTATAAATTAAAAATAACAAAACGGGTAGCAAAAAAATATCGGCTAAAACCGCAATTATTATAGTGATGCAAATTAAGAAGCCAAAATAAAAAGTACTTTTAAAATCGCTAATCATAAGGCTCATAAAACCTCCCATTAAAATAAATGTAGTTAGTATAATGGGTTTCCCTGTTTCAAAGTACGTGCGTTTAAATGCATACATCAGGCTTTTTCCGTAATCTAATTCTATTTTTAATCGCGAAATAAAATGTATGGTATCGTCGGTGGCAATACCAAACGCGATGCTAAATACTAAAGATGTAGCGGCTTTTAATTCGATACCTGCAAAGCCCATAATGCCACCAATAATAATTAAAGGGATAACATTAGGTACAATAAATACTAACACCATGCGCCAACTGCGGTGAAGAAAAAAAGTTAAAATGCCAATTATAATAATTGAAAAAATAAAACCTTGTGTCATGTTATTAACCATGTATTCGTTGTTTCTATCAATTAAATGTGCGGCACCAGTAATTTTAAATTCGAGTAAATTTTTAGATGTATTTTTATCAATAAAGTTAAAAATGTTTTTATTATGTTCGTTGCAGGCTATACTGCCCATATCTTTAATTTTCGCGCTAATGCGAGTTTGTAGCCCGTCTACTGTTACTAAACGTTTTAAGTCTTTATTTTTTTTATTGTTAATGAGTTCTTTCGATATTTCATCATAGTCCTCAATATTTGGAAATTTATAATTTGCATTAACATTAGAGTTTTGATAAATAGTTTTTACTAAACTTGCCGGCGAAATTAAAAACCCGGCGGCGTATTCTTTTTTTACAAATTCTTCAACTTTATTTAATTCACTTATAACTTCGTAATCCCAAACTGTTTTTGTTTTATCTTTCACAGTAACCAGCATTTCAAAAGGACGAGCTCCACTGTAATATTTGTCAAAAAAATTAAAGTCTTGTTTTATTTTTACTTTATCGCTTAAGTCTTCTAATAAAATATTATTTACCTTAATTTTAAAAATACCAATTACAGATAAACAAATTACAACTGATGTTATTACTAAAATTGTTTTTTGATTTCTAAAAATCCAAAATAAACCTGTTCGCATGGCGTTGTTTGTTCTATTAGACGAGCCATGAAGTGTTATTAAACGTTTTGGCGTGAAAAAATAAAGTAAGGAGGGTAATAATGTGTACGTTAAAATAAAAGCTATAATTACACCAACCGAGGTGTAAATACCAAATTCTTTAATAGGAATAATGCTTGAAAACATTAAAGATAAAAATCCTACAACGGTTGTAATAAGGGTTAAAAATGTGGGAAAGCCTACTTCTTTAATTATTAATTTATGAATATTTTCTTTTTTAGTACCTTTCGCTAATTCTTCAAAATACTTACTAAAGTAATGCACTACATCGCTCATGCCTGCAATAAAAATCATGGTAGGAAGCATGGTACTCATAATATCTATGGGTTTGCCTAAAATGGTCATTATACCCAATGTCCATAATATTGAAATTAAAACAATAATTACGGGAATGATAATGCCGTAAAAACTTTTAAAACTTAACCATAAAAAAATGATAATAATTATAAAAGACAATGCCAAAAATAGAGCGAATTCTTTTTGCAGGTTATTTAAATACACGCCTTGAGCAAAAATTCGGCCTACAAAATGTATCTCATCAAACTTAAAACTTTTAATAGCGTCTTCAATTGATTTAGCCAATGAATCGCTTTGACCCTTTTTTAAAGCATCGTTTGTTTTTATAAATATGCTTAAACTTTTAGCGTTTAGCGGAAAATAGGATCCTATTAAATGTGGCGATTGGTAAATGACAATACTATCGCTTTTGTATAATGTTTCATCTTCTAAATGTAATATGCGTGTTTGCATGGCTGTTAAACCACCTAAAGAAAGAATTTTTAAATTGGTAGGCGAAGTAACTTGCTTTATATAATTTAGGGAACTTAGTTTTTTTGTAAGGCTATCAATTTTAATTAAAAACTCTTTTTTAAATATTCCGTTTGTGTTTTCAATGGCTACTAATGCAAACTCATTGTCGTATTCAAATGTTTTTCTGTAATTGTTATACAGCTCTAATTCATTGTCTTCATTGGGAAAAAAAGCTTCAAAATCGTAACTAAATTTTAAGTGTTGAAGTTTAAAAACGCAGAATATAGAAAATAGAATTACGAAAGCAATTACCAGTAAGCTATATTTTTTTTGATGAATAATGGTACAAAGTTAAAACAATATAGTTTTTAATTTTTTTATTTATATTATAATTTTAAAAAATTTGCATAAAAAAAAAGGCCGTCTTTGTTAAGACGACCTTTTGCTTAATTGCGTTTGCAATTATTTTCCTTTGTTAACTGAACCAGCTAAGTCAGAACCAGCTTTAAACTTTACTACTTTTTTAGCAGCAATTTTAATTTCTTTACCAGTTTGAGGGTTACGGCCTAAACGAGCAGCACGTTTTGCTACTGAGAAAGAACCAAAACCTACTAAACCAATACGATCACCTTTTTTTAAAGCTTTGTGAATAGCTTCGATTGTTGAATCTAGAGCACGGCCAGCGTCTGCTTTAGTTAACTTTGAACCAGTTGCAATAGCTTCAATTAATTCTGATTTGTTCATTTGTTTTTTGTTTTAAGGGTTAAACATTAATTTATTATAAAACAAATATAATGCACAATCCTTGTTTGTCAAGCGTTTGAGGGTGAAAAGTACCTTTTTTGTTGAAAAATAGCCGTTTTGTTAATAACTATGCCTTGTAAACGCCTAAAATAAGGTGTTTTTTGTTAGTAACGGTTCGTTTTGTTAATAATAGGGCTTTTACAAGCTAAGTAAGGCTGTATAGCATGTTATGATACAAAAAAAGCACTTTCGTTTAGTTTAAATCCTCGTAAAAACTCTTCAACGCTCATTTGTTTTTTACCCTGCAGTTGCAAGTTGCAAACCGTTAGTATGCCATTTTTGCAATACACTTTTAAATACGTTTTATTATCGCAAAGTAGCAAACCGTTTGTATTATTATGGTCGGTAATTTCAAAAGTAGAAGTAAAAATTTTTACTAATTGTAATTGTTCTGTTTTATTATTAAGCTCTGTATAGGCAGTAGGGTAGGGGCTTAAGCCTCGTATTAAATTATAAATAGAGGTTACATCGTTATTCCAATTTAGTTTACATGTTTCTTTAAACAGTTTTGGCGCGTGTAATGCTTCTTCATCTTGTTGCGGAATAAAATTTAATTCGGTATTTGTTTTAAAACTTTGTTCAATTTGTTGTACTGTTTTTAAAATTAGTTCACTGCCAACTTGCATTAATTCGTCATGTAATTCGCCTGCAGTAGTTGTAGATTTTATTTGTACTTTTTGTTGGTACAAAATATTTCCGGTATCTATCTCATGTTTTAATTTAAAAGTAGTAACACCACTTTCAGTATCACCATTTATTATAGCCCAATTAATGGGTGCTGCACCTCTGTATTTTGGCAACAAAGAGGCATGTAAATTATAGGTTCCTAATTTTGGCATATTCCAAACAATTTCAGGTAACATTCTAAAAGCCACTACAATTTGTAAATCGGCATTTAATTTTTTTAATTCCGCTACAAAATTTTCATCTTTTAATTTTTCGGGTTGTAATAAATGTAAATTATGTTCTAACGCGTATTTTTTTATGGCGGATTGATTTAATTGCTGTCCCCGCCCTGCTGGTTTATCAGGTACAGTTACTACTCCCACAATGTTATAGTTGTTTTTTAGTAATACATCTAAACACGGTACTGCAAATTCGGGGGTACCCATAAATATAATTCTAATTGACGATTGATCTTTCATTTATATTCTTTAATTTTTTTTGAATCTATCTCTTATGAAATTCCAAATTAGCACATGTTTTTTAGATTCAAAAAAGTGATTAATTAATTCTAAAACAAAAAAACCTAAAAGTACAGATACTCCATACTGAAACCATTCTGGCATATCGTTTACAATTAACTTTTTTCTTTTAACTAAACCAAACAAGTTTTTTATATTTCTTTGCTCTGTAACATAATGTGTAAAAGAATTACTAACAAGCATAGCCACCGCAAAACCAATTAAACTACCAATAGCATTTTGAATAACAGCTTTAGTTAAATAGCTTTTGTTAAATCTTTTAAAAAAGGGTGTTGGTTTTTGTTCAATTCCCAACCAAGCATTTTTTATTTTTTCAAAAACAATGGTATTTTTTTTATTTTGATTAACCCAATCATTTAACTCCTTTTTATCTTCCGGTGTTTCAGTATTTAAAATGTGATTTGATATAAGCACTAGTATTTTAGAGTCGTTCATTTTTATAATTAATAAGGTATTTGTAAGTTTATTTAAAACAGTAAACAAAAATAGGCTTTAATTTGTGTTAACCATAGTATGTAACTAACTGTAATTATTTTAGTTAATTTATTAATTCATAATTATATTAAAAATTATATTTTTCATTTATATTTTTTTAATCTTTAATTTTTTTATGCACTAAACCAATACACAAATTTTAAAACAATAGCTCTATTTTTTACGCTAAAATCGTTATTGTAATAATTATCGCTATACACCAAAAATAAATCGCTCATAGGTCTGTAACGCCATTGTAATCGTCCGTTAAAATTAATATTTTTTGCCTGACTGTTGTATTGCCAAAACGTAGTTAAAAATACACCTTTAGAAAATGTAAAATCTATACGCGGACTAATCAAATTTAATTCTACATAATTATTTATATACGGTAAATAAATTCTATCGTGCGTAAAACTCATCGTAAAAATGGCATAAGGTTGTAGTCTGTAAGAAATATCCGCGGCTGCCGAAAATTTATTCCCTACAAAATAACTACCGTAGTTAGCATTAAAATTCGCATACAATAATTTACGTTGGTTAGTTTTGTATTGCAAATTTATGTTTTGATAGTTGTAGTTTCCTGCTTCTAAAAGCACATCTTTTTTTCCTGTAAAGGTTACATCTGTCGGAAATAATAATCGCGTATAATAATAATTATAATCAAAATAAAAGCCTGCAGTACTTGTAAAATTCACATCGTAATTTACTTGTAAAAAAATATCAGTGCTTTCAAATTTTTGATTGCGGTAATGGTCTAAATACACACCCGGCCCCATTTTATTAATGATAGATTTTTTTGGATACATAAAAAAATTGATATGTGGTTCAAACCGCCAATATGAAAATTTATTTACTTTACCCAAATTATCTGTTTGCGAAATGCGTGGAACAAAACCAGTTTCGGCGTTATAATTTTTATCAACGTATTCGTGATTCCACTCTAAGTTTACATTTTGCGTAGCATAGTTTATCCAACTGGCATGAGCAAAAGCATTTTCATTATTTTTATTTGATAAAGAATGATGAAAGAAAAACTTTCCATTCCATTTATTATCAGCGGTAGATAAATTATAATCTAAACCTGCTACACGGTTAAAATTGTTTATGGAAAGTCCTGTTGTATCAATCTGTTGACGGTTTACAAAAATTGCCGATATGTTAGAGCGTTTAAACACGTTGCGCTGAACTGCCGCCACAAAATGGTTTTGGGAATAAACAGGTATATTATTAATATTTGCTTTTGCAGTTTGAACGTCCATTATACCTATTCGCCAATTTTTACTAGGTTTACCACTTAACCGAACACCGGCAATTATTGGTATTACATAATTATTACCATTATATGAATATAAACCAATACGTCGCGAAAAAAACGGACGAATTTGTCGGAAACCGAAACGTTCAAACAAATCGCTATTCTCTATAAAAAATTGGCGTTGTTCAGGAAAAAATAAACTAAAGCGTGTTAAATTAGTAATTTGTCTATCCACTTCTACCTGACTAAAATCGGGATTTACGGTAATATCTAAATTAAGCGACGAGCCTAAAACTATTTTTGCATCTCCCCCTATGTTGGGTGTATATATTGGTTTTCCGCCGTTTTGGTAATCTTCGGTATAGCGCCCTATGGCATAAGGAATAATAGAAACATTACCACCGGTTTTTTTTGGTTCATCTTCAAAATATAAAAAACCGGTAAAGGAAAGTGTTGCAATGTTAAACTGGCGAGGTACTTTAACCCATGTGCTATTTTCGTTTTGTTTTAAATCATTTCGCGCAAAGTTTATGCGCCACTGTTTTAAGTTATTTTTAAAGCGAAGTGTTTTAAATGGAATCGCCATTTCTACTACCCATTTATTTTTATAACGCTTTACTTCGCTATACCATTTATTATCCCAATTTGTAGTAACGCCACCCCCGCCACCGTTAGCTATTAAACCTTCGCGCTGAACACCGTAAGGGTTTACACCAAAGCTAAAGCCGTTTTGCAAATCGCTAAAAGGATCGATTGAAACAACAAAAGCATCACTAACTGGATAAGAGAAATCACGCTTTAAAGTTTGTACTACATATTTACCGGGAATGGAATCGTAGCAAATAGCGGCAATGTATAAAAACTGCTCGTTATAAGCCATCATTACCTCAGTTTTTGTTTTTGCTAAAGAAGTGTCGAAAGGAAAATTTTGCCAAAAATTACCAATTTTTTCAGCGTTTAACCAAGTAGAGTCTGATAAATCGCCATCAATTTTTAATTTCTCAAACGTTTTTTTGGCCGAGATTGTTTTAATGTTTTGTTGCGCATAAATACAATTAAAACAAAACAATAAAATTGTATAAATAGCAAATCGCATAAATGTTGCTAATTTACATAAACTAAAATAATTGAAATTAAAGAATGATGTTAAACATTAAGTAATTACAAACTCCAATACGTTAAGCCTTTAAATTTATTTTTATACATTCCTTTTACGTCTACCAAAACGCCTTTAGACGAGATAATAGAATTGAAAAATTTTTCGTCTAAGTCTTTATATTCTTTATGATTTACCGCAACAATAACACCATCATAACCCTTGGCTAATTTGTTTAAACCAAAACCGTATTCGTGTTTTAATTCATCGCTATCGGCATGTGGATCTACAATCTCCACTTTTACACCAAAACTTTTTAGTTCTTTTACAATGTCGGCAACTTTGCTATTTCGTATATCGCTCACATCTTCTTTAAAGGTTGCGCCCATTACCAAAACTTTTGATTTTGAAATATTTTTTCCGGCAGCAATAATTTTTTTAACCGTAGTTTTAGCTACATAAAAACCCATACTGTCGTTAACGTAACGGCCGCTATTAATAACACGTGCATGGTAGCCTAAACTTTCGGCTTTGTAGGTTAAGTAATAAGGATCAACACCAATGCAATGCCCGCCAACTAAACCCGGAGAAAATTTTAAGAAATTCCATTTTGTACCAGCGGCCTCTAACACATCGTAAGTATTAATATTCATTTTATTAAAAATGATTGAAAGTTCGTTCATTAACGCGATGTTTACGTCACGTTGAGTATTCTCAATAATCTTAGCGGCTTCTGCTACTTTAATAGATGAAGCTTTATGAGTACCCGGCTCCACAATAATTTCGTATACCTTGCTAATTTCTTCTAAACTTTCTTTATCACAGCCGCTTACAATTTTTAAAATTTTAGTAATGGTGTGTTCTTTATCGCCTGGATTAATGCGCTCGGGAGAGTAACCTACTTTAAAATCTTTTATAAATTTTAATTTACTTTGTTTTTCTAAAATTGGAATGCAGTCATCTTCGGTGCAACCGGGATAAACTGTAGATTCGTAAACCACGTAATCGCCCTTCTTCAATACCTTACCAACAGTGGTACTTGAACCAATTAAGGGTTTTAAATCAGGTAAGTTATGCTCATCAATTGGCGTGGGAACAGCAATTATAAAAAAGTGCGCTTTTTTTAAATCTTCTAGTTTATGAGTAAATGTAATATCACTTTTATCGAAGTCTTTTTTAGTTAGTTCGTTACTTGGATCGATGCCTTTTTGCATCATACCTACACGTTTTTCGTTAATGTCGAACCCTATAACTTTTACTTTTTTTGCAAAGGCTAATGCAATTGGTAAGCCCACGTAGCCCAAACCTATAACGGCTATTGATTTTTTTTTGTCTACAATATCTTTATGAATTCCCATTTTAATTTAATATTTATTTTTATAATGCGTTTAATTTAGTGGCTTCGACTGCGCTCAGCCTGACAATTTTTAATTTTTAATTACTGTTAAAGGTCTTAGTGCGTAAATACGTTCAATAATATCTACTACTTTTAAGCCTTCCAAAGCATTTGTGGTGATTTTATTTTTTCCGGTAATTGTATCTACTACATTTTCAATTACATTGTGGTGGTTGTTTGCTGAGCCTTTGTAAGCACCGTAATCGTTTGCAGGATTGGTTTTTTCTAAAATCGGCATTGTATAATCTTTTATATTACACACATCAATTTGATCCATATACTGCCCGCCAACCTTTACACTTCCTTTACTGCCAATAATTGTAAGCGATGATTCTAAATTTTTATCATAAACAGCGGTACTATAATTAATGCTACCCATGCCGCCATTTACAAAATCGAAACTTACAAAACCACTGTCTTCAAAAGCGGTAGATGTTTGATGATTAAAGTCTGCAAATTTACCTTGTATGTTAGTAATATCGCCAAACACCCAATACATAATATCTACCCAATGGCTAAATTGTGTAAATAATGTACCGCCATCTAAATCCTGAGTGCCTTTCCAACCGCCTTTTTTATAATAACGCTCGTCACGGTTCCAGTAACAATTTAGCTGTACCATATAAATATCGCCAATAATTTTTTTATCAACTACCTCTTTAAGCCAAACACTTGGTGGTGAGTAACGGTTTTGCATCACACAAAAAACAGTTTTACTATGCGATAAAGCTGAATAAATAATTTTTTCACAATCAGCTTTGCTTAATGCCATTGGTTTTTCAACAACAACGTGCATGTTGTTTTCTAATGCTTTTAAAGCATGTTCAGCATGTAAACCGTTTGGCGTGCATACATTTAATACCTGAATATCTTTATGGTTTAAAAACAGTTCCTCAATAGTATTATGAAATTTTTCTTTTAAATTTTCTAAACCTAATTTTTCTTTTGGTAACGCGTCACATACTGCTACTAACTCACATTCGGGATTTCTCCTAATCATTTCGGCGTGACGCTTACCAATATGCCCCTGACCCATAACGGCGAATTTTATTTTTTGTTCATTCATAATTATTTTTTCAAAAAGGCGGTGTACATCCAAACCGATTTTTCTTGTTCACGAATGTAATCGCTCATTAAAGCGTTTGTGCCTTCATCATTTGCATTGGCAGATAATTCTAAAATCTCACGCTCAATAATTAATAACGTTTGTAAACTTTCTAACACAATTTTAAGCGCTTTTTTACCGTCGCTAACATCTGTAGCTTCTTTTACAGCCGAATGTTTTACGTATGCCGTAAACGAATGAAGGGGAGTTAGGCCTAACGTTAAAATACGTTCGGCAATTTCATCTATTTTTAAAAGAGAATCATTATAAATTTCTTCAAACTTTAAATGGAGTTCAAAAAATTTTTCGCCGGCAATATTCCAATGGAAACCGCGAGCGTTAATGTAAAATAATTGATAGTTGGCTAAAAGTGTATTTAATTTTTTAGCCAGTTGTTCTGATTTATCGGTATTTAAACCTATTTGATTTAGTTTTGACATAATTTATTTTTTTTTAACCTCATTATTTTCTAATGTATAATTTTCACCACTCCCTTTACAAACAGCATTCCCTTCTTTATCAAACTCTAAACGATGTCCGTATTCGCTCATCCAACCTATTTGCCGGCTTGGATTACCTACCACCAAAGCATAAGCGGGAATAGTTTTAGTAACAACTGTTCCCGCACCAATAAAGGCAAATTCACCAATATCATGTCCGCAAACAATAGTTGCATTTGCCCCAATGGTAGCACCCTTGCCAACGTGTGTTTTAGAATATTCGTTTTTTCGGTTAACAGCACTACGAGGATTAGTAACATTTGTAAACACCATACTGGGGCCTAAAAACACATCATCATCGCAGGTAACACCCGTATAAATAGAAACATTGTTTTGAACTTTTACGTTTTTACCCAACACTACTTGGGGCGATATAACTACATTTTGACCAATATTACATTTTTCTCCTAAAATACAATTTGGCATAATGTGGCTAAAATGCCATATTTTAGTGCCTTCGCCTATGGTACAACCTTCATCTATAATGGCACTTGGGTGAGCGTAAAAATTCTTAGAATTCATAAATTTTTAAAACGATATGCAAAAATATAAAAAACAATGGTTTTAACACTATAAATTCGTTTATTTTAAATGACTAAAAAACGAGTTTTAAGCAATAATAAATTAATATATTTAGCGTTTTAAAGATTGAAACGAAATATGAAATTAGATTATAAAAAATACCTTCCACATATTATTGCGATAGTTGTTTTTGCAATTGTTACTTTAATTTATTTTAAACCTTTATTAAGTGGAAAAGAATTAAGACAAGATGATATTGCCCGCCATAAAGGCATGAGCCAAGAGATTGTTAAATACCGTAACGAAAAAAACGCCGAACCATTATGGACAAACTCTATGTTTGGAGGTATGCCGGCATATCAAATTTCTACCAAATACCCAAGCAATTGGATAGCAAAATTAGATAATGTATTTAAATTATTTATTCCATTACCGGCGGGCTATGTGTTTTTGTATTTTTTAGGTTTTTTTATTTTATTATTATGCTTGCAAGTAAATCCGTGGTTGGCATTAATTGGTGGTTTAGCTTACGGATTAAGTTCTTACTTTTTTATTATTTTAGAAGCAGGGCATAACTCAAAAGCCAATGCTTTGGGCTATTTACCGGCTTTGTTAGGTGGTGTTATTTTGTTGTTTAGAGGTAAACATGGTCTTGGTTTGGCAGTTACAACAATGTTTACAGCAATGGAATTAAACGCCAATCACGTACAAATTAGTTATTATGGGTACATTTTAATTGGTTTTGTTGTATTAGGATATGCAATAACAGCATTTAAACAAAAACAAATACCTGCATTTTTTAAAGCAAGCGCTTTTTTTGTAATTGCTTCAATTATTGGACTGTTGCCGAACGCAGGAAATTTAATGACAACGAACGAATATGGCAAATATAGTACACGTGGCAAAACTGAGTTAACAATTAATGCCAATTTAAAAACAAACGATAATAATACGACCAGCGGTTTAGATAAAGATTATATTACGCAATGGAGTTACGGAATAGGAGAGACTTTTACCTTTTTAATACCTGATTTTAAAGGTGGAGCTAGCTCAGCAATTGGCAATGTTTATCCTGATGCCCTTAAAAAAGTGAATCCTGATTACCGTCAGGAGGTTGCAGGTAGTAGTGCCTATTTTGGCGATCAACTATTTACAAGTGGTCCTGTGTATATCGGAGCAATTATTATTTTATTGTCAGTATTAGGAATGTTTGTTATTAAAAATACAATTAAATGGCCCATATTTTTTGGAACTCTTCTCACGGTGGCATTAGGTTGGGGAAGTAATTTTATGAGCTTATCTAATTTATTTATAAATTATGTCCCTTACTATAATAAATTTAGAGCAGTTTCAATGATAATGGTAATAGCTGAATTAACCCTGCCTTTATTAGCTATATTGGCAATTAACGAACTTTCAAAAACAAAAAATTGGAACGATAAAATAAAATTAAACTTATTAAAGAAAGAAATTTCTCTTAAAAAATTAGTACTAATTTCTGTTGGAATTGTAGGAGGTTTTTGTTTGTTAAGTTATGTGTTGCCTGATGTATTTAACTCTTTCACTGTTAGTGGCGAGGAAGAAAGAATGGTGCAACAAGCTGTTAGGGCGGGTAACCCAGAAGCACAAGTTCGCCCAATTATTGCCCAAATAATGCCAGAATTAGAAACTGCGCGTAAAGCAATTTTTAAAGCTGATGCTTTGCGTTCGTTAATATTTATTGTTTTAGGTTTTGGCGCGTTGTTTTTATATTTTACTAATAAGCTAAAAAAAGAATTATTTTTTGCCGCCATTGGTTTATTTATTGTAATTGATTTATGGACGGTAGATGCCCGCTATTTAAATGACAAATCGTTTGTTACAAAAGAGCAAAATCTGCAAAACATAGCTCAAAAATCGCTAGCTGACGATGATATTCTAAAAGACCCTAGCTTAGATTACCGTGTATTAAATTTAACTGTAGACCCATTTAGCGACGCTCAAACTTCTTATTATCATAAATCAATTGGTGGCTATCACGGAGCAAAATTGAAACGATATGCCGAGCTAATTGAATTTCATATTGATAAAGAGTTAGATTTATTTAAAAATAATGCAGGTAAAGCTTTTGCAAAAGACAGTTTGTTGAATGATTTGATGAGCAGGTTGCAAGTAATAAATATGTTAAACACTAAATATTTTATTATTCCGGGTGGCGATGAACAAGGCAACATTCCTTTAACTAACAAACAAGCTAATGGTAATGCTTGGTTTGTAAGTAACTTAAAAACAGTTGCCAGTGCAGATAGTGAGATTGTTGGTTTATACAAAATCAATACAAAAACACAAGCTATTTTAAATCAAAAATACCAAAGCGAATTGGGTTTAAAAACTAATTACAACTCTGGCGGAACAATAAAATTAACCGATTACCAACCAAACAATTTACAATACGAAAGCGATAATGCGCAAGAAGGTTTTGCAGTATTTTCCGAAATTTATTATCCAAAAGGTTGGAATGCATATATTGATGGCCAGCTAAAACCTCATGCCAATGTAAATTATGTTTTAAGAGGTTTAAACATTCCGGCCGGAAAACACAAAATAGAATTTAAGTTCGAACCTCAAACGTACAAAACGGGTGGAACTATTGCTTTAATAGGCTCTATTTTAGTGCTTTTAACAGTTGTATTAGGGTTTTATCTTAATAAAAAGAACAGTGTTATTGTTAGTTAAAAGTAAAAAATTATAGATTAAAAATTAAAGAACAAAAAGTAACTTTGAATAAGAAATTAATAAAATAATAAATTTAAAAATAAAATTATGGCAATAGAAATTACAGACGCAAACTTTGAAGAGTTAGTATTAAAAAGCGATAAACCGGTATTAGTAGATTTTTGGGCAGAATGGTGTGGACCATGCAGAATGGTTGGACCTGTAGTTGAAGAAATGAGTAAAGAATATGAAGGCAAAGCCGTTATTGGAAAAGTAAACGTTGACTTAAACTCAAATATTAGTTCTACTTACGGTATTAGAAATATTCCCACATTACTATATTTTAAAAACGGACAAGTTGTAGACAAACAAGTGGGTGTAGTGCCTAAAGCCACGTTGGCTGCAAAGTTAGATGCGCAGATGTAATTGCCGATTTAATTATATAATTTACTTTATTCACAATACTTCTTTAAACATTTCTTATTTTAATTATGTTTATATAATTAATTATGAGTAATACTTAATTATACTTTTTTGGCTAATACTTGGCTACTTATAATATTTTATAGAAGATGAATGTAGAATATTATAGAGAACAATTAAAAGCAAAAGAAGATATGCTTGAAATGACCACAAGGTTTTTAAATCAAGCTCAAAAATCTTCAGAAGAAAAAAATACTATACTAAGCAATACTTATAATGAAATTATTGATAGTATTAATTTCGCGAAGTTTATTCAAACTTCGCTTTTACCGGACGTACAAATTTTAAAAATATTTTTTAATGACGCTGATTATGTTGTTAAACAGCAATTTGGCGTAGGTGGCGACGCGATTTTTATAAAAAACATTAATCAAGGTGTTGTTTTTGGATTATTAGATTCTACCGGTCATGGAGTGCCCGGCGCCATTTTAAGTGTTGCAGGAAATTTAATAATGAACGAAATAACTGCTACAATGGAAGTAGATTCGCCGTTGGATTTAACACGTTTATTAAATTATAGGTTTATTAATACTTTTAAACGTAGCGAACATTCCATAGCTCATATGGAAGGGAGTATTTTTTGCTACTCATCAAAACTACAAAAATTAAGTTATTGTTCAGCTAAGGGCAAAGCATATTTATTAAAAGCTAACGGTAAGATGATAAAATTATCTAATACTAAAAAATCTATAGGCGAAGATATTAACTCAGTATTTGAAAATATTGAAATTAACATTACTAAAAACGATAAACTTTTTTTGTATTCCGACGGTTTAGTTGATCAATTTGGAGGTTTACAAAATAAAAAATACACTACTAAAAGATTAGAAGAGCTTTTGCTACAAAACATTAATAAAAACGTACCTGAATTAATGGAAATAGTAGTATCAGAACATGAAGTTTGGAAAAATAATGCTGCTCAAACCGACGATGTTTCATTTATGTTAATTAAATTTTAAATATGGAAATAAAAAATTACAACAACAAGGAATTTAAACTGATTTATAAAAGTGAATTCGCATCCCTTTACTATAACTCGCAATTAATGATAGCAGTTTGTTCTACTGAAGCTGAATACATTCCAATTGATAATTTTAAAGAAATTTTTTTAAAAATATCCGACTTTATTACACAATCCCCTATAAAACATTTTATTTTTGATAAAAGAAATCTGCGTACTTTTCATCAACCAAGTATGGAATGGTATTTTGCAATATGGAAACCAACTGTAAAAATAAATGGATTAACTAATCATTATAAAATTTTACCTGATTTATTGTGGTTTGAAAAAGCGGTACAAGCCGGTAAACATGAAATTTTAAGTAAGTATGGCAGTAATTTATTAGAAGGAATAAATATTTTTTATTATAATTCAATTGAAGAGGTAGTTGAAAGTATTGAATCTAAAACTATGTAATAAATTTTAAAATCATAAATTTAGAAAATGAAATTAGATATTTTAGCAATTGGTGTTCATCCTGATGATGTAGAATTATCGTGCAGTGGTACTATTTTAAAACACATTGCACAGGGCAAAAAAGTTGGCATTTTAGACTTAACCCGTGGCGAATTAGGCACACGCGGAAGCGCCGAAATAAGAACCAGAGAAGCTAACGCTGCTGCAAAAATTTTAGGAATTGATATTAGAACACAATTTAATTTAAAAGACGGTTTTTTTGAGAATAACGATGCCAATCAATTAGAAATAATACAACACATTCGTTTACACCAACCCGAAATAGTTTTATGTAACGCTATTAGCGATAGACACCCCGACCACGGGCGCGCCGCAAAATTAGTGGTAGATGCTTGTTTTTACAGCGGATTAATTAAAATAGAAACAATGTATGCCAACAAAGAATTGCAACCCGCCTGGCGACCAAAAGCCGTTTACCATTACATACAAGATAATTTTATTCATCCTGATTTTGTTGTTGATGTTACCGAACACATAGCAAAAAAACACGAAAGTATAATGGCGTATTCTTCTCAGTTTTATAATCCAAAAAGTAATGAGCCGCAAACACCAATATCCAGCAAAGAATTTTTAGAAACCTTAAACAGTAAAATGAGCATTTGGGGAAGAGCCATTGGTGTGCCTTATGCAGAGGGCTTTACAGTAAATAGGTATATTGGAGTTAATAATTTATTTGATTTGGTTTAGAAAAACTTAAACCCGGTAGCTTTATTTTTTTTCGGGCGGTTTTATTTTAATTCTTTTAAATTCGTTTAAACTTTTATTAAGAATCCATTCAATTTGCCCATTCACACTTCTAAATTCATCAGCAGCCCATTTTTCAATAGCTTTCATTGTTTCCGAATCAATTCTAAGTGCAAATGGTTTTTTCTCTGGCATTTTTTTATTGATTTAAAGTACCGGTATTAATAACAGGTTTTGTTTCACTATCGCCACAAAGTACCACCATTAAATTACTAACCATTGAGGCTTTTCTGTCTTCGTCAAATTCAATAATTTTTTTATCTGCTAAAAGTTTTAAAGCGCTCTCAACCATGCCCACAGCACCCTCTACAATTTTATGACGAGCCGCTACAACTGCCGAAGCTTGTTGTCTTCTTAACATGGAGTGGGCAATTTCAGGAGCATAAGCTAAATAACCTATTCTTGACTCTATTACTTCTATGCCGGCAATTTCTAAACGTTCACTTACTTCACGTTCAAGCGCTTTATTTACATCGTCAAAATTAGTGCTTAAAGTTATTGTGGCGCGTTCATCTTCAAAATGGTCGTAAGGAAAAGAACCTGCTAATTTGCGAACTGCTGAATCTGTTTGAATTCTTATAAAATTCTCGTAATTATCTACTTCAAAAGTAGCTTTAAATGTGTCTTTAACTTTCCATACTAAAATAACGCTTATTAAAATTGGATTACCCATTTTATCATTTACTTTAATTTTTTCGCTTTCAAAATTTCGAGCGCGTAATGATAATGATGATCTGGTGTAAAGTGGATTTATCCAAAATAAACCGTTTTGCTTTACACTGCCCTGGTAATTACCAAAAAGTAACAACACTTTTGAACTGTTAGGACTAATAACAACCAAACCTTTTAGCACAATAACTAATATTGGAAAAGCTATAAATGGTATTATTTTATTTATTGATAAAATGCCATATATCATTGCAATTACTGATACAAATACAATAGCTATTGCTAAATAGCCATTAAATGGGGTAATAATTTTTTCTGTTTTCATGTGTTTGTTTTATTTAAAATGATATCATATTGATATCACAAATATAAACAATAATTTATAAATAAATACAGAGAATAAATAAAATAATATTTTTTGAGTTAAATAAACTTAAAATTACTCTCGCCACAAAAATGGAAACAGCAAAAACGATAACGCAATTGTTAAGCAATTTAACGCTATTAAAATTGCCATAAAATCAAATCCAATTGCTGCCCATTCAATACCGTCAACAGCTTGTTTACTTAATTTTATAACCACAAGCATTAGCGGCATTATTACCGGGAAGCTTAATATACTCATTAATGCAAAATTGCCATTTGCTTTTGCGGCAATAGCACTCATTAATGTTAACACGCCTGCTAAACCTGTTGAAGCCAACATCAATACCACAAAAAACAAACTTAAATTTTCAACCTGGTTGGTAATAAAAAACGCATAAAAAAAGAAAGTAATAAAACTTAATACAAACATAAATACCATGTTATAAATTATTTTGCTAAAAATAAATTGTTGCGGGCTATAATGTAAATAATTAAACAGCGCTTGTCCGCCGGTTTCTTTTAAAAAACTTTTACCGCTTATGGTAACAGATGTAAATAGGGTAATTACCCAAAATAGGGCATTCCAGGTGGGTTTATCAATATGTGCTTTAAAGCAGAGGGCGCTTACAAATACAGTACCAATTACATATACTAAAACACCACCCAAAGTTGCTTTTTGGCGAAACTCTAATAAAAATTCTTTTTTTAAAAGGTGTAATAGCATTTTGTAAAAGTAGTCAAACAATTATTATGGATTCTGTATTCTTTTTTTATCATTTTGACGTGCTTATGTCATTCCGACAAAGGAAAAATTTATAACAACGTATCATTTAAAAAAACCAACTCCAGATCCATAATTTTTTTAAACCATCTTCCTTTTTTCTTAACTCACCTTTTATTTGTTTTTCTGGCATTACAGTTTGCTCAGTATTTTGAAATCTTTTGTAATAAACTAAATAATAGCAATTATACTTACCAGCGAAATGTTTTTTCTCTATTAGACTATATTCTTTGTGTTCAAATAATCTAACAGCTAAATTATTCGTTACTCCACAGTAAAGAACTGTTTTTGTAATAATCAGTAATCAAATAAACGAAATAATTATGTGTGCCAATTGGTTTTATAATATAGATCCCTTGTTCCTCGGGATGACAAAACAGAGTGTATAATTACAAAGTAAGTGGTTTACCTTGGTAATAGTCTAACACTTTTAATTTAAATATATAATCGTACTTGCTTTGTACCAAATTACTTTCGGCAATAAACAAGCGGTTTTTAGCCGAGTTAAAATCAAAAGCACTAATTGCGCCGGCATTAAATTTTTGTTGCGCATATTTAAACGATTCGTTTGCTGCCTCAACACTAATTTTTGTTGCATTGTATTTATTTAAAGCCGCTTTAGCATTGGCAAAGGCTTGAGCAATGGTTTTGTATAAATTTTGCTCCACTAAATCTTGACTAAACTTTGCACTTAATGCGTTTATTTTTGCGTTTTTTATAGCTGTATGCGTTTGTAAACCATTAAATAATGGCACCGTTAGTGTAAAACCAATACTTTTATTTACGTTATCTTTAAATTGGTCGGCAAATGGTTTTTTGCGCGTTATAATATTGGTTAATGGTGTGTATACCGTATCGCCTTTATTTGTAATGCCACTAGTTTGATAGCCTGAAATGTTTGCACTCACAAATTCTTTACCCAAGCCAGAGTAACCTGTACCCATGCTAGCATTTAAACTAATAGTTGGGCTTACTCTTCCTTTTGTGGCTAACAACGTTTTTTCTGCGCTTTTTATAGTATACTCGGCACTTTTAACGCCGGGTTGATTTTTTAATGCGGTTTCGTAAACAAATTGAATATTGTTTGACACTAACGCGTTTTCTTGCACATCAATTACGGGACGCACAATTGAAAAATTAATAACAGTATCTAAATTTAATAATTGTTTTAAGTTTAAAACAGCTAATTGGTAGTTATTATCTGATATTGTAACGTTTACATCTTCGGTTGCTAATTGCGCTTTTACATCGTACTCTACACTTTTAGCAAGGGCGCCCGCATTTACTAATTTTTGTGTACGCTCTAATTGTTCTTTTGTAATAGTATATTGGTTTTGCGAAATTTTTAATAACTCATCGGTAAAAATTACTGTTATGTAAGCATTAGCAACATTTAATGCTAAATCGTACTGCTGTTGTTTTAAGTTTTCAACTCCGCTTAAATATCTATATTCATTGGCTTTAATGGTGTTGTATTGGCTTAAACCACTCCATAAAACAACATTACTGCTTACATAAAAATTTTGCGAAAGAACTTGCGTGTTGGCAAATGTATTTGTAAATCTATCAATGGTTTGCCCAAAATTATAAGTATGCGAGGCGCCTAAATTTAAGCTAGGTAAAATGTTAGCTTTGCTTTGTAAAGTATTATTTTTATTTATTTCGTTGTTTAACGCGCTTTGTTTTAAACTGATGTTATGGTTGGTGGCATAAGCAATACATTGTTGTAAATCCCAGGCCGATTGACTTTTAGCCCCAATAAAAACTAACAAGAATAATGACGATATAAAAATTTTCATTGGATATAAAACGTAAAAATACTTATTTTATTTTTTAATGTTAAATATATTAGATGTACGGTAATTAACATATTTGATTGTGAATAATTGGATTTTAACAGTAACTTAAACCACAATTTTTCTCTATCTTTATACATTAAACTTTAAAATTATGGGTTGTAGTAGTGGGTGTGGTACGGAAAGTAATGGAATACCTAATGGGTGTAATAATAACGGCTCGTGTGGCACAGAAAGTGGTTGCAATAAATTAACAGTGTTTGATTGGTTGGGAAATATGAACTTACCCGATGGTCAACCTATTTTTCCTGTATTAGAAATTCGATTTAAAAATTCGCGCAAAGAGTATTTTAAAAATACGAATAATTTAACTTTAAACGTTGGTGATGCTGTTGCTGTGGAAGCAAGTAGCGGTCACGATATAGGAATGGTTTCATTAAGCGGCGAATTGGTAAAATTGCAATTAAAAAAACGCAACATTGCGTTTGACAGCGAAGAAATTAAAAAGATTTACCGAAAAGCTAAACAAAACGATATTGATAAATGGAAAGAAGCCCAGGCTTTAGAAGTAGATACCATGTACAAAGCCCGCACCATTGCTTTAAAATTAGGCTTAGCCATGAAGTTAAGCGATGTAGAATATCAAGGCGACAAATCAAAGGCTGTATTTTATTATACCGCCGAAGCCCGTGTTGATTTTAGAGAATTAATAAAAGTATTAGCCGCAGAATTTTGTGTGCGTATTGAAATGAAACAAATTGGTGCCAGACAAGAAGCCTCTCGTTTAGGCGGTATTGGCGCCTGCGGACGAGAATTGTGTTGCAGTACCTGGCTAACCGATTTTAGAGCAGTTAGCACAAGTGCGGCGCGCTATCAACAATTGTCGTTAAACCCTTTAAAGTTAGCCGGACAATGCGGTAAATTAAAATGTTGTTTAAACTACGAATTAGATGGTTATTTAGATGCTTTAAAAGAGTTTCCTGAAATGGACGGTAAACGTTTGCAAACAAAAAAAGGAGACGCTTTTTTACAAAAAACCGATATTTTTAAACGCACCATGTATTTTAGTTACCGTAGCGAACCGGATGTGTTTATACCATTAAATGTTACGGTTGTAAAAGAAGTGTTGGAGGCCAATGCCAAAGGCGAATTGCCTGACGATTTTAAAGTAGCCTTTAAAGAAACCAACAAAGTAAAAGTAATTGAACATAACTTTGAAAACGTTGTGGGGCAAGATAGTCTGACCCGATTTGATAAAACGAAGGGAAATAAACAAAGTTTTAAAAACAACCCAAACAAAAATCTACAGCATAAAAAACCGAATCCCAATCAACAAAAACCGCAAGGGCAAAACAATAATCCACAATCAAAAACAAACCCCACGTTGAGCGGTGTCGAAGCGCAACAAAAAATGCCAAATCCTAACCAAAACAATACTACTAAGCGTAAGCCTCATCACAACCGTAATAAAAACAATAAACCAAACAATGATGCTAACACAACTAAACCAACCGAATAAAAAAACTACTCAATTATTTTTAATAGCAGGGTTGCTTGTATTTTTTTCATCCTGCAATAAAAATGTTGTGTATAGCAAATACCAAACATTTAAAAACAACGAGTGGTTTGTAAAAGATAAAGCAGTGTTTGATGTTGACATTAAAGATGTTACTTCTCTTAACAACATATCCCTAATGGTGCGCCATGCAGATAGTTATCCTTACAGTAATCTTTTTTTATTTGTTACTACAAAATACCCCGACGGTAAAACCTTAACCGATACTATGGAAGTAGTTTTAGCTAACCAAAAAGGCGAATGGCAGGGTAGTGGAGCGGGAGATATTTTTGATTTTAAAATACCCATTAAAAAAAATATACAATTTCCAAATCCCGGCAATTACCAATTTACGTTTGAGCAAGCCATGCGTGTAGATCCACTCCCATTAATAATGGATTTTGGATTTGAGATTGAGAAAGCGAAATAAAACTTAATGTCAAAAACCAAACAAGAAATACTAAGCCGAAAAATTATAGCAGTTATTACCACTTGTATTTTAGGCTGGTCGTTTTCGTTTTTGGCAATGTTTGTGTTTAAAGATTATGCTGTTGGTTTATTTGTTTGGTTGCCATTAGTTATGGGTGCAACTACAACTTTAATTTTTGGTTATAAAAATCAAACCACTCGAAAATTTTGTTTTTTCTTATCTCTCGCTTCCCTTGTAATATTTAGCTTTGGCTTATTATTTTTTGCATTTGAAGGAATTATTTGTATTATAATGTCGTTACCATTAGGTATATTATTAAATTGGGTGGGACATTTGGTAGCCTATGAAATCATTAAAAAAAATATTATTACATCTTTACCGGCTACTTTAAGTGTAATAATAATTACGGTTCCAGCTTTAATGAGCTTTGAATATATTACAAAAAATAAAAAAGAAATTGCTAAACCAATAATAACATCTATCGAAATTAATGCAAGCCCCGAAACAGTTTGGAAAAATGTTGTAGAGTTTCCTGAACTTTCAACACCAACCGAATTTTTATTTAAAACCGGAATAGCATATCCTATTAATGCAAAAATTATAGGTACGGGAGTTGGTGCAGTAAGGCATTGCAATTTCTCAACAGGTAGTTTTGTAGAGCCAATTACTGTTTGGGATGAATTAAAACTTCTAAAATTCGATGTTAAAGAACAACCAGAACCAATGAAAGAACTAAGTTTTTATAATTTGCACCCAAATCATTTACACGGTTATTTTGTTTCAAAACAAGGGCAATTTAAACTTACTACTTTACCAAATGGTAATACTTTGTTAGAAGGCACAACTTGGTATTATAATAAAATAAAGCCTTCGTTTTATTGGACTTTGTGGAGTGATTTTATTGTGCATAAAGTTCACCAGCGGGTTTTAGATCACATAAAATTAATTTCGGAAAATAATTAATTACATTTTTAAAATGAAATTAAAGATTGATTAGTATTTTATGGAGACTTGATTTTTACTTAACTTTTTTTCAAGAAAAAATTGGAAAGCGATCTAAAACTGCCCCGCCTCAACCAATTTTACAGCTCTTTCAATCATCATATCTTCTTCGGGGCTATAAGTAACTTTCATACTGTTGCCAAACAAACTGGCTAAAGCTTGCCAAAAACACGCTTGAAAGTTGCCACGCATTTGTTTTACAATTTCGTAAGTGGTTTTGCCTGTTTCGCGGTCAATTAATTTCATTAATACTTTGCCCTGGCTAACGGTTAAGGTTTTTAATTCGTCTTCAAACTCGTTGCGCAAATCTTTTTCACACAACTTTAAATATGTTTTTTTAAGTTTTGGGTCGGTAATTTTAACCAATATTTTATCATACTCTTTTAATTTGGCGGCAGCTAAAATAGCGTAGGGGTAAACTATTTTTACGTTGTATTTCGTACGTGTCCAAAGTTCATACTGTCGGGGGCTTTTGTAAACAAAATCGGTTATAATATCTACTGTGTATAAATCAACTACAGGAATAGTATCGCCATCAACTACTTCTGCGCGGCATCTAAAACCTTGTTGAGGTGGAACTGTAATATCATTTTTATTGGCTTGAGAGAAAGAGAAAATAGATGCTAAATAAAAAAACGTAAAAATAGCTGTTTTTACAATTGTGTTTTTTTGTATAGCAAAACAATTTTTCATTTTAACTTTTTGTTTCAATTATTGCGAGAGTTTTTCATTTGAAGAAATCTTAAATAATAGTAGTTTTAGATTGCCTCCTTCGTCGCAATGACGTTTGTATGTTTATTTCATTTTACGTAAAAGGTAACCTAAAGTTACAGCTAATTTAACCTATTTGTTTTCCATTTACTTTTTTTAACAGAATTACCACTAATTGGCAAATTTGAACTTTTAACAGCACTAAAAACTAATGCGCCTGCCAATGCACTAATCTCTTCTAACTCAGCATTTGTAGTTGTTAAAACCTCGGGGGTAAAATAATCTTTTATAAAGCCGGTATCAAAATTGCCACTTACAAATGCTTCGTGCTTTAAAACGAATGCGCAAAAATCCAATGTGGTTTCTACCCCAACAATTTTATAGTCATTTATGGCACGTAACATTTTATCAATCGCTTCGGTTCTATCTTTACCATGTGTTATTAATTTGGCAATCATACTGTCGTAGTAAATTGGTATTTCCATTCCTTGTTCAAAGCCATCATCTACACGAACTCCATTGCCGGTAGGCGTTTTATAAACGGATAAAGTACCTACTTCCGGTAAAAAATTATTTAATGGGTCTTCGGCACAAACACGTATTTCCATAGCATGACCATTAATTTTTAAATCGCTTTGAGTGAAAGATAATTTTTCGCCGCGCGCTACTTTAATTTGCTCTTTTACTAAATCAATACCTGTAATCATTTCGCTTACTGTATGCTCAACCTGTAGTCGTGTATTCATTTCTAAGAAATAAAAATTCAATTTATCATCTACCAAAAACTCAACTGTACCTGCACCACTGTAATTACAAGCTTTAGCCACATCAACGGCACACTTACCCATTTTTTCTCTTAGTTCAGGCGTTAAAACACTACTAGGGGCTTCTTCCACTACTTTTTGGTGGCGACGTTGAATGCTGCATTCACGCTCAAACAAATACACACAGTTACCATAATTATCGGCTAATAATTGAATTTCGATATGGCGCGGACGACTGGCATAACGTTCAATAAACACAGCTCCATTTCCAAAACTAGAGATGGCTTCGCTTACGGCAAACTTCATTTGTTCTTCTACTTCGCTTTCT
Organism: Bacteroidota bacterium; assembly: GCA_043772435.1. Classification (GTDB taxonomy): domain Bacteria; phylum Bacteroidota; class Bacteroidia; order B-17B0; family Aurantibacillaceae; genus Aurantibacillus. The sequence goes on along the minus strand of JAYVGH010000134.1, from coordinate 32,781 downwards.
TTTTCTACCAAGCGCATACCTTTGCCACCACCGCCTGCGCTGGCTTTTATTAGTAACGGAAAACCAATTTGTTTAGCAATTTTAATAGCTTCTGCAACATCGCTTATAGCGCCTTCTGATCCTTCAATCATAGGAACTTTCATTTTTTTAGCTGTTGCTTTGGCGCTTAATTTATCGCCCATCATATCCATACTTTCAGCACTAGGACCTATAAATGTAATGCCAGCTGCTTTTACTTTTCGGGCAAAATTGGCATTTTCACTCAAAAAACCGTAACCGGGATGAATGCCATCTACATTTAACTGCTTACAAATTTCAATAATTTTATCGCCTTGTAAATAAGATTGTGAGCTTGGTGGCGGACCAATGCAGACAGCCTCATCGGCATATTTTACAAATGGGGCATTACGGTCGGCTTCCGAAAAAATGGCTACTGTTTTTATGCCCATTTCGCGGGCACTGCGCATAACACGTAAAGCAATTTCGCCACGGTTGGCTATAAGGATTTTTTGCATAGAAAGAAAAAGTATAATATTATAAAGATAAGTATTTAAGTGATTAGAAAATTAAAACAAAAATAGTAGTTTTGTATAAATGCAAGCCCAAACGCTTATAAATTATATTAAAAATCCTGCTTTATTATCTAAAGAAAGTGTACCGGAATTACAAAAACTGGTGCAGGATTTTCCTTACTTTCAATCAGCACATATACTTTTAAGTTTGGCGGCTAAAAAGTGGGATGCGAATGTTTATCAGCAGTCGCTAAAAAAAACTGCCATAGTAATTAGTAATCGTGCACATTTATTTAATTTAATTAATAGCATTGATGAGCTTACATCTATAATCGAACACAAAGAAGAAAACGTAAAAGAAATTGCAAAAACGATAGAGGAAGAAATGGTAAATGTTGTTTCGGCAGGCTCAACAACCAACTCTGAATTAGAAGCGCTTAAAACAAGTATAGAGGATATAAAACATGAGCTAGATATTTTAAAAGCTACCGAAGTTGTGGCTGAAAATAATATTGAACAAGAAATTGAATCAGTACAAACGACAGCAGGAGCCAAGACGGATAGTGTTACAATAGTTAATGTTTCGACAGGTTTCGCAACCAACAATGAGTTAATCGAAACAAAAAACCTTGAACAGGAGATTGAAAAAGCCTTAGTAAATGCATATATTGAAAAAGAAGTTATTAAAACGCCTGAACTTCATCATCCTGAATTAAATAAAAAACAGCCCGAGAATTTTACAGATTGGTTACAACTACTAAAGAAAAATAACGGACAAACTACCGAGGAAATTAAAGAACAAGTTGCGTTTGAAAAAGAAAAGCAATCGCCTGTTTTAAAAACCAACCAGCAATTAATAGAAGAACAAAGTAACTTCGAGGTTAAAAAACAAAAACAAAAGGCACTTATTGATAAAATTATTGAATCTAATCCGGGTGCTATAAAAAATAAAGAAGAAAAGAAGTTTTTTGTACCAATTACGCAGGCAAAAGAGAGTTTAATTGAAAATGAACACCTTGTAACTGAGACGTTGGCTAAAATTTACGCTATGCAAGGCAATGTAAATAAGGCAGTTAGGGCTTATGAAATATTAAGTTTGAAATTTCCACAAAAAAGTGTTTACTTTGCATCCCTAATTAAAAGTTTAAAAGAAAACCAATAAATATAAATAACATGATTTTTTCAATTTTAATAATTATAGTGTGTGTACTGTTAATATTAGTAGTACTGGTACAAAATAGCAAAGGTGGCGGTATACAAAGTCAGTTTGGCGCGGCAACTCAAATAATGGGCGTTAAACGCGGTACCGAGTTTATTGAAAAAGCAACTTGGGGTTTAGCAATTACTTTAATAGTTTTAAGTGTATTAATGGCACCAAAAAGCAGCATTACTCAATCTACTGACGGAGGTGAAGGATCAATTGCTAAAAAGAAAGCAGCTACCGCAATTACTACACAACAAACACCGGTGCAACCACAACAGAAACCACAACAAGTACCGGGCGGACAGCAACTTCCAAAATAAAATTATTTTTAATTTAATATAAAGCGAGGGTTTATAACACTCGCTTTTTTTATTCATAAAAATGAAACTTTTAAATAAAATAGTGTCATTACGACGAAGAAAACAATCTTTTTTGGAAACTACTTCGCCCCTCGCAATGAGGATAATACTTTTTACTCTCCCGTTATCGCTAAATGCACATTTGGCAGATAAAACAATTCACGATCAATATATTGGTTTTTTAAAAGAAAATTATAATGCAAAAAATTTCGCTACCATATATCATGTATTAAGTCCTAAAATTAAACAGCAAATGGGAGAACAGCAATTTGTTAGTTATTTTAATGCTTACTATTACAATAGGTTTGGCGAGTTTTTAAAAACCGAATACATTGATAAAGACAAAAATTATTTTTATTACACATCTTTTTTTCAAAAAGATACCTTAAAATTAATTTTGGGAGTAAATACACTTAAGGAAATTGAACAGATTGAGTTTAGTCCAATTCGGATAAAAGTTTTAACCAAAAACTTAAATTATAAAACGGATAATAAGCTGTTAACGCCTTTAGATTCATTAATCGATACTACCGTTAAAGATTATATTTTAAACGGGCAAAATTGTGGTTTAAGCATTGGAATTATACAAAATGGTGAAACTGTATTTTATAATTATGGCGAAACTAAAAAAGGTACAGCTGAACTGCCAACTCAAAAAACCATTTACGAAATAGGCTCCATTACCAAAACATTTTGCGGTAATTTGTTAGCCATTGCAGTAACAGAAAAAAAAATAAGTTTAGACGATGATATTCGGAAATATCTGCCAAAAGGATTTAAAAATTTAGAGTTAAACAACCAACCCATTTTAATTAAACACCTTGCCAATCACACTAGCGGTTTGCCCGGAATACCAACCGATATTGATTCTCAGAAGGATTACGATATTTTAAATCCTTATAAAAATTACACAAAACAAATGGTGTATAATTATTTAAACACAATTATTCTTGCCGGCGAGCCGGGTAAAGTAAACAATTACTCAAATTTAGGAATGGCCTTGTTGGGATTAATTTTAGAGGACGTTTATAAAAAAACATTTGAAGAATTAGTGGTTGAAAAAATTGGAATTCCCAACAAAATGTCGGATACAAAAATTAATTTATCTGATTCACAACTAACTAATTTTGCTGATGGTCATAACGAGCAGGGAGATTATACCAATCATTGGGATTTTGCTAGTTTATATGCGGCCGGCGCCATTCGCTCGTGTGCTTCAGATATGGTAAATTTTATAAATTACAATTTATTGGAAGCCGATGAAGCAACTAAATTAGCACATGTTACAACATTTAATAACGGTAGTATTATTGCATTAGCTTGGCACAAAATGCGGCGAAAAACTAATAAAGAATTAATTTGGCACAATGGCGCTACAGGTGGTTTTACAAGTTTTTGTGGTTTTATAAAAGAAAAGAAATCTGGCTTTGTAGTTTTATCTAACTCTTCAAGCAGAGCAGATTTTATTGGTTTGGCAATTTATAATTATTTGCAGAAATAAACCACTAAGGCACAAAAAACACTTACAAACACAAGTAATTTTAAAAACATTTTCGTCAGTGCAGGCGATAGCGAACCAATCTATAACCCCTGAGAAAAGATTGCTTTTGCTGATTTTTTCAATCGGCATCATAATCACGGTTCTTTAAATTTTACCGCTTCCCTTTTTCATCTTTCCACCGCTTGTAGCATTCCATTACTCGGCTGTATAAATCAACACCATCGTGACTTATAATGTAGTAATTGTTGCAAGTGTAGCAATATTTACGAAAAGCATCGTAATCAATTTTATCGTCTCCCGTAAGTTTTCTTAAAATTTCGGGACTTAATTTTTGTTGTACTTGTTCTTCAATTAGTAAATCTTCAAATATTTTTGCCAGTTTTCGTATTTGCCTGCCTTCTTTGCTATATTGCATATATAGGGCAGATATAGGGCTTGTAAAATAATCTAACTGTTTAATTTTACTAGCGTCAATTATTTTATTCATATAATCGCGCTCGTAAGGTTTTATTTTAAAAAAAGTAACGGTTATCATACTTAAGTTAATAGGCATTTGAGTCATAATTAATTTATACTCACCGTTACTTTGTTTTATTAAATTTTTAAACGGGATATTTAGTTTAGCATAACCCACATAACTGCAAATTAAGGTATCTTCAGTTTTTAAGAATAAGGAAAAACGACCATCATTGTCGCTCATTGTGCCATTTCCATTGCTTTTATTAATAATGTAAACAAAAGGCATAACAGTGTTACTGTCTCTTTCAACAATTTTACCTTTAATTAATTGTTGCGAAAACACATTATTAAATTGTAAAAAAAACACTATTACTAAAAGACAAAATCGCATTTCGTATATGTTATTATAATAATTTTTTATCAGTAGTTCATTGCGAGGTCGATTTTTTAATCGGCAGAGGCAATCTTTCACTGTAGTTTAGATTGCTTTACCCCTGCGTGGTTCGCAATGACGTTTATTATGCATCTTTTTCTTCTTTAAAAAACAAGGCTTTTAGTTCTGTAGCGTCTTCGGGCATCATTCTTCCACCTAACACAAGCGATAATTGCCTTCTGCGCAGTGCACTCTTAAAACGCTGTTTTTCTATTTCCGTTTCAGGAATTAATTCAGGCACGGGAAGTGGTGTTCCATTTTGATCAATAGCTACAAAAGTTAAAATAGCTTCGTTGCATTTTGTTTGAATTCCGGTAACAGTATCCTCAAACGATACATCTACAAAAACTTCCATACTGCTGTTAAAAGCTCTGCTTACCTTGGCCTGTAAGGTTACTATGCTGTTTTGTTTTATCGGTTTATCAAAGCTTACGTGATTAATGGCGGCAGTAACCACAACCCTTCCACAATGCCGTTGTGCTGCAATAGCGGCTGTAATATCAACCCATTGCATTAATTTACCGCCAAATAAATTACCTACATGGTTGGTGTCGTTTGGTAAAATAACTTCGGTATTTATAGTTACTGATTGCGAGGGCGTTTTAGATTTCATATTACAAATTAAAGATTATAAATTAAAGATTAAAAATTATTGGGATTAGATTTGAAATTTGTACTACAAATTTAAGTATAATAATTACTTTTGATGTATGAACTATAGATACATTTTAGCATTGCATATTATTTTAGTTGTGTGTTGGTTTGCTGCTTTATTTTATATGGTGCGTTTGTTTATTTACACCACCGAAGCTCAGAAAAAAGATGAAATTGCCAAACCTATTTTAACACAACAATTGTTAATTATGCAAAAAAAATTGTGGTACATTATTGGTTGGCCCGCAATGATTGGCACTTTTATTTTTGGTTTTTGGATGCTGTTTTTAAACCCTACGCTTTTAACAATGCCGTGGATGTGGTTAAAATTAATAAGCGTTGGCGTACTGGCTTTATACCAATTCGAGTGCCAACGGATTTATAAACAACAAACACAAGGTGTATTTAGGTATTCATCGTTTAAATTACGTTTGTTTAATGAGTTAAGTACAGTGTTATTAGTAGCCATCGTTTTTTTAGCCATTGTAAAATCATCATCAGGTTTGCTTTGGGGCTTGTTAGGATTATTTGTTTTTGCGGGCATTTTAATGTTGTGCGTATTTATTTATAAACGCAACAGGGATAAAGAAGTTAAAGAAAATAAATTGGAGGATAAAACTACAGATATACCACCTCCTTTAAAACCTTAATAATTATTTTTTAGGAATATACCCGTTAAACTTAGCTTTTTTAAAAATAGCTATTGTTATATATAAAGCATATCTTTCCAATGTAATACATTATTTTGATTTTTTGCCTTTGGAATTAATTTTATTTAAATGTTACTAAAATGAACAAAAAATTAAATCTCCTTCTTGCTGATGATGATGTCGACGATCGTTTTTTCTTTGATAAGGCGTTAAAATCAATGCATATTCCATACATTCTTACAATGGTTGTAGATGGTGCAAAACTCATGGAATATTTAGTTAAAGAAACTACTCAACTACCGGACGCACTATTTTTAGATTTAAATATGCCGTGTAAGAATGGCGCGGAGTGTTTAAAAGAAATTAAAGGCCATACAAAATTAAAAAACCTTCCTGTCATAATATATTCTACGTCGTTACATGATGATGTTGCCAATTTGCTTTACAATAACGGCGCGCACTTTTACATTCGTAAAGGCAGCCTAGCGGAATTAGATAAAACACTTTTTGATATACTTACTTTAATGCAACAAAATAAATTTACCCGCCCTACACGAGATAAATTTATTCTTAGCCTGGTGGCTGTTTAATAATAATAATAATTATGGCTATAAGCAAAACATCTCCTCAAAAAAAAACTGCTTCCCCAAAAAAAACTGCTCCCAAAAATAAAACCGCAAAAGAAATTTTTCCTATTGTTGCCATAGGCGCCTCTGCCGGAGGACTTGACGCTATGAGTTTTTTTCTTAAAAACCTATCTCCTGTTAGCGGCATGGCCTATATTTTTGTGCAACATTTAAGCCCTAATCACAAAAGCTTTTTAACTTCTATTTTAGCTAAAACAACAAAAATGAAAGTGCAGGAAATTGATGATATGGAATTGATGAAGCCAAATAATGTGTATGTCATTCCACACAACAAAGGCATTAAGGTTACCGATGGCCATATAAAATTAATTCCTCGTTCAAAAAATATTCCCGCAATCTCTATCGATATTTTATTTACATCGCTTGCCATAACTCATAAAGAAAATGTAATAGGCGTTGTACTTTCGGGTAATGCAAGCGATGGTACAAAGGGGCTTAAAGACATTAAAAAAGCCGGAGGCTTAACCATAGCACAGGATGATTCCGCACAGGCTAAAAGTATGCCTAATTCAGCTATTGCCTCAGGGGCAGTTGATTTTATTTTGTCGCCAAAAGAAATAGCACGCAAATTATCACGAATATGTATAAACGGTAGATTAAAGCATTCTGCCGGAGAAAAACAAAAAGCAGAAGAAGTTGAAAATAATACTCCCTACATAAAAATTATTTTGGGGCTTTTGCATAAAGAAACAGGTGTGGATTTTAGTCATTATAAAATGGCTTCTTTTAAGCGACGTTTAAATCATAAAATGCTTCAAAGCGGTAAAGAAACTATACCCAGTTACGTTAAGTTCTTACAAAAAAACTCTACCGAAGTTAATAATTTATATAAAGATTTGCTTATTAACGTAACAAGTTTTTTTAGAGATACTGAAATTTTTAAATACTTAAATACAACACTTTTACCAAAAATTTTAAAGCAAAAAAACAACGACGAAAAACTTCGTATTTGGGTGCCTGCATGTTCTAGTGGCGAAGAAGCGTATAGTATTGCTATGATACTTACCGAGCTGCAGGATGACAGATTTTTTAAAATTCCGATTCAAATATTTTGTACCGACCTGTGCGAACCGGTAATACGCCTGGCACGAAACGGCCAATATACTGCAACCGACCTAAAGTTTTTAAGTAAAGATAGAGTGCAACGCTTTTTTACTAAAACCGGCGATTATTATAGTGTAAATAAAAATATACGTGAAATGTGTGTATTTGCACCGCATAATATTTTAAGCAATCCACCTTTTTTTCGTATCGATTTTATTAGTTGCCGCAATCTTTTAATTTATTTTGATGCTATTGCCCAAAAAAAAGTGATAGAATCTTTTCATTTTTCGTTAAACGAAAGTGGCTATCTTATGCTTGGTAAATCCGAAACTATTGGCAGCTCTTCGCAACTCTTTACGCAAACAAATACTAAATTTAAAATATATTCTCGCAAAAAAAATACAATTACACGCAGAGTGCCTGAATTACTAAAACGTTTTCCAAATGTTTTAAAAAATAATATAAAACAGCCTCTTAAAAAAAATAGTTCTATCGATTCGTTAGAACTAGATGGCGCTATTGATTCTGTTTTGCTTACCCGTTATATGCCGGCATGTGCAATAATAAATAAAGATATGGAGATTCTTCAGTTTAGGGGCTCAACGTCATCCTATCTTACACATCCATCCGGCAAGGCAAGTTTAAATATTTTAAAAATGATGCGCCCCGAGTTCTCATTCGAACTCCGCAATGCCATTCAAAAAGCTATAACAACAAAACAAGTTATTCACAAATCGGGTATTGAAATTAAAATAGATTCCGAATTACGAAACATGTCAATAGAAGTGTGTCCCTTAAAAATTGAGTGGGATGAGCCATTGCTGATAATTATTTTTACATTTCAGCAACAGGTTGAAAAATATATTGAAAACAGTACCGACAAAAAAAATAACCTAAAACAAAAAGATTTTAAAATATTAAAACTTACCGAAGAATTAAACAATGCACGTGCCGAAATGCATTCTGTTATGGAATCGCAGGAAAGCGCTTATGAAGAATTACAGTCGGCCAACGAAGAAATTGTTTCAACAAATGAAGAATTTCAAACATTGAATGAGGAACTGGAAACATCTAAAGAAGAAGTTGAGGCAAGTAATGAAGAACTGGTTTCTACCAACCGGGAGATGCAAATACGTAATGATATGCTATCTGAATCGTATGAGTTTTCTGAAGCCATTACAGCAACCATACATGAGCCTATGGTTATACTGGATGCACACCTTAACATAAAATCTGCCAACAAATCATTTTATAAAAAATTTCATACCACATTAAAACAAACAGAAGGTATTTCATTTTTTAAATTGGGTAACAAACAATGGGAGATTCCAAAATTAAGGGAGTTATTAGAAGGAATTCTTTCAAAAAACCAAAATTTTGAAAACGTTGAAATAACCCATGTATTTGCTGAAGCAGGTGAAAAAATTATGCTGTTTAACGGTAACCGCATAGTACAAAAAATTCATGGCGAAAAATTAATATTGTTAGCTATTAAAGATGTTACAGATATAAGACGATTAGCAATAGAATTTGAAGTTAGAGAAAAGAAAGTTTTAGAAGACTTACTTAAAGCGGAGAAAAAAGCCTTAAAATTAACAGAAGACAGTAACATGCGTTATAATATGATGCTAATGCAATCGCAATTTGCATTTGCAATATTAAAGGGCAAAAATATGGTAATAACGCTTGCCAATGATAGTATTAAAGAGATGTGGGGCAAAGGCAATGACCTTGAAGGAAAAACTGTTTTAGAGGTTTTTCCGGAAGTACGAACTCAGGTATTCCCTCAATTACTTGATGATGTTTATGAAACAGGTATTCCTTTTCACTCCAACGAAATACTTTTAACATTAGAACGCCATGGCAAAACAGAAGATGTTTATTTTAATTTACTTTACCAGCCATACCGCGAAGTTGACGATACTATTTCGGGTGTTACAGTTATTGCTATTGACGTAACCAATCAGGTACTTTTAAAAAGGGAAATTGATAACGAGCATGTAAAACAAAAAGAAAAATTAGAAAAAGCAGTAAGAATTAGAACAAGAGAAATAAACCGAAATATTGCTGAATTAGAAGCTGCTAATAAAGACTTAGTTTCATTTACATACATTTCGAGCCATGATTTGCAGGAACCGTTGCGAAAAATTCAGGTTTTTTCAAATAGTATACTTAAAGACGATGGAGAAAATCTATCAGCTTCAAGTAAAGAGTACTTTAAAAAAATGGTAAGCACTGCAAAACGTATGCAAAACCTTATTGAAGACCTTTTAAAATATTCGCGTACAAAAAATGGGGATCGTGTTTTTGAAAATACGGATATTAACGTGCTAGTAGAAGATGTAAAAAAAGACTTAGAAATAATAATTAAACAAAAAAACGCGGTTATAGAAGTTAAAGATTTATGTACTGTAAGAGTAATACCTTTTCAGTTTCGACAATTACTTTTTAATCTGATTAGTAATTCCCTTAAATTTTCAAAACCCAATGTGCCACCACATATTTTGATAAAAAGTAAAATAATTAAAGGCAGCGAATTAAATAATAAAAATTTAAAGGATACAAAAAAGTATTGCCATATTACCATATCTGATAATGGAATGGGTTTCGACTCAAAATATAATGAACGTATTTTTGAAGTTTTTCAGCGCCTTCATAGCATTACTGAATTTGAAGGTACCGGCATTGGTTTAGCCATTTGCAAACGCATAGTAGAAAACCATAAAGGTGAAATTACAGCAACCGGAGAAATTGGGAAGGGTGCGCGGTTTGATTTATATATTTTGGCTAACTGATTTATTTAAAAATATCACCAATAACAGCGTAAGTATAAATTATATTTTTAATAACTTTGTGTTAGGTATTAAATACCCTTGTTTGCCGCAAGCATAAACTCAAATAACTAAACTGGGTAAATTCATATAACCTTTAAAAAAATAATCAATATCAACACATGAAATCTATTTTAGGAATAATACCTGCTCGTTATGCTTCGTTTCGTTTTCCGGGCAAGCCTTTGGTTCAAATTAACGGTAAATCAATGTTACAACGAGTTTATGAGCAAGCAAAACTTTCTAATTTATTAGTTAAAGTGGTTATTGCAACAGAAGATAAACGTGTTGAAAACCATGCCAAAAGTTTTGGCGCGGAAGTAGTGATGACAAAAGAAGATCATCCAAGTGGAACAGATAGATGTTTTGAGGCGTATCAACTATTAAATAAACAATTTGATTACGTCATAAACATTCAGGGCGACGAACCTTTTTTGCATCCTGAACAAATAAATTCGTTAGCGCAAATTTGCGATGGAAATACCGAAATTGCTACACAAATGATTAAATGCACCTCTCACGACGTTTTATTTGATACGGGCGAGGTAAAAATTACGCTAAATACAAATAACGAAGCACTATACTTTAGCAGAAGCGTTATTCCTTTTTTAAAAAATGTTGATGAAAAACAGTGGCACAATCATTTTGAGTATTTTCGACATGTGGGGATGTATGCGTATAAAGTGGAAGTGTTGGAAAAAATTACAAAACTACCTGTTTCAACATTAGAAAAAGCTGAAAGTTTAGAGCAATTACGTTGGTTGCAAAATGGGTTTAAAATAAAATGCGCTGTTACTAAATATGATAGTCATTGTATTGATACACCCGAAGATATTGAAAAAGTATTACGATTAATGAACATTGCTTAATGCATCCGTCTCAACTCGAAATTAAAAATTTTACGTACGATTTGCCGTCTGAAAAAATTGCAAATTATCCTTTGAAAAACAGAGATGAAAGTAAATTGTTGGTATATAAAAACAACATAATAACGGAAACAACCTTTAAAACCCTTGTAGAGTATCTTCCTGAAAATTCGGTTCTGATATTTAACAATACCAAAGTAATACAAGCACGTTTACATTTTTCTACAAAAACAAATCAAACAATTGAAGTTTTTTGCCTGGAGCCCGACGAAAAAAACACAGATATTAGTATAGCAATGCTCTCTACAAAAAGTATTCGTTATAAATGTTTGGTTGGCAATTTAAAAAAGTGGAAAGATGAAAGTTTAGTGCTTACTAAAAACGGTGTAACGCTTACAATAAAAATAGTTGAAAAAAATAATGAGTTTATTTTAATAGATTTGTCTTGGTTACCGGTAGATTTATGTTTTGCTGAGGTGTTGGAGAAAATTGGTACACTGCCTATTCCGCCATATTTAAAACGTAATAGCGAAGAAATTGATACTACCCGTTACCAAACTATTTACGCTAAGCAAAAAGGTTCGGTAGCCGCGCCTACAGCCGGATTACATTTTACCGAACAGGTTTTTAAAAGTTTAGAATCTAAACACATTAAAACATTAAATGTTACTTTACATGTTGGCGCAGGAACTTTTAAACCCGTAAAAACAGAAACTATTGGAAATCATACCATGCACGCAGAGTGGATAGATGTAGATTTAAATTTGATAAAAAATTTAATTACACAACAACAAATTATTTGTGTAGGAACAACTTCATTACGAACCATTGAAACACTATATTGGATGGGAGTGAAAGCTAGTATAAATCCGAATGCAACCTTAGAACACTTAGAAATAAAACAATGGGATGTGTACGAATTAAATGGAAATTTATCATATGCGGATAGTTTAATGTATTTAATTAATTGGTTACAAAAACACAATTTGCGCGGCTTAGTTTGTAAAACACAAATATTAATTGCCCCGCCTTACAAATTAAAAATTGCAAAAGGCATCATTACTAATTTTCATCAGCCACAGAGTACATTACTACTGCTAATTAGCGCTGTAGTTGGCAATAATTGGAAAACAATTTACAAGTATGCCTTAAATAATAATTATAGATTTTTAAGTTATGGTGATAGTTCGTTGTTGTTTGCTGAATAGAACTATTTATTAAGTAATTTTATAAAGTGCGAGAAATAATTATAATATTTTTTTTTAGTTTAATAAGTGTTTTGGGACTTGCCCAGAATACAGAATGGTTTGTTGAGTCTTCAAACATTACTTTTAAAATTAAAAATGCAGGTTTTACAGTAAATGGGGACATAATCGGTTTAAATACAAAAATTAATTTTGATGCAGCAAAATCATACAGTAATTCTATCGAAGCTACAATAAATACAAAAAGTATTACCACCAATAATGGCGCAAGAGATAAGCATATACACAAATCTGATTTTTTTGATGTAGAAAAATACACATTTATTAAATTGAGTTCAGGAACTTTTGCAAAACAGCTAGATGGCTCTTTTAAAGGTTATTTTAAACTTAAGATTAAAAATGTTACAAAAGATGTAGTAATCCCCTTTACATTTAATGTTAAAGAAGGCAAAGCTAACTTTAGAGGTACTTTTACCATTAATAGATTAGATTATGGAATAGGTGAGAGTAGCATTATATTGTCAGATAATGTTTCAATTACCTTGGATATTAATGTTTTAAAAAAATAAATAACCCAATAATTTTGTAAATTTTTAGAGGTTAATTTCCGTTCTTAGAGTAAAATTACATTCAAAGAATAAAAGAAATATAATCTATGAACTCCATTTTTTTCAATAGCAAAAACACTATAAAACTACTGCGTATTCCGTTTTCTGTTTTACTAATGCCTATTTTTTTGTTGGCTGTTAGCCAAGTTGAGGATTTAAATATTTCTAAAACAATTTTATCGTTTATAATAATTCATCTGTTAGTGTATCCTGCCAGCAATGGCTATAACAGTTACATTGATAGAGATGAAGGTAGTATTGGCGGAATAGAAAAACCGCCAATGCCAACCAAACATTTATTTTACCTAACGTTAATAATGGATGTTTTAGCAATATCACTAGCGTTAATTTTAATTTCTGTAGTTTTTTCTGGTTGTATTTTGGTATATGTATTGGCATCTCGAGCCTATAGTTCGAAGCAAATCCGATTAAAAAAATACCCAATAATTGGTTTTTTAATTGTTGTTATTTTTCAGGGGGCTTTTACGTATTTCATGAGTAATATCGCCATATCAAATTGTGTATTTAGTTTCTCACAAAAAAATATTTATATTTTGTTAGCGTGTTCTTTTCAAATTGCAGGTGCTTATCCGCTTACACAAATTTACCAGCATCAACAGGATTTGAGAGATAATGTTAAAACCATTAGTTATAAATTAGGGTATAAAGGCACTTTTGCTTTTACTGGCATTATGTTTGCAGTTTGTAATATATTCTATTATTTATATTTTCAATTAACCAACCAAATGGCTTTTTTTTATATTTTACAACTATTCTTTATACCAATTGTTATTTATTATGTAGGGTGGTTAATTAAGGTTTTAAAAAACACCAATCAAGCAAATTTTAAAAATACAATGCGTATGAATACAATTGCCTCGTTTTGTATGAACTGTTGTTTTATTTTATTTATCATATTAAATAAGGTATGAGTTATATTTTAGCGATAGAAACTGCTGTACCCGAATTTAAACATTTTCAAAAAGATATTATCGCTTTTTATCAAAATGCAACTGATGATGAAACTATAAAACGTAAAATAAAAATTGTTGGCGAAAAAGCCGCTATTCATACACGTTATTCTATAGTTGAAGATTTTAGTAAAACAGTAGATGAGTTTACCTTTTTTCCAAAAAATAGATTTTTATTACCTGAGCCTACGCTTAATACGCGTATGGATTTATTTAAAAAACACGCGTTAAACTTGTCGTTAAACGCTATTAAAAAAATTAAAAATTTTAATAACTTTAAAAATACAATTACACATATAATTAGCGTTACTTGCACCGGTTTATATGCTCCCGGTTTAGATATTGAGATTATTCGTGCTTTAAATCTAAGCCCTAACACCCAGCGCAACAGCATAAATTTTATGGGTTGTAATGCTGCAATATTAGCTTTAAAATATGCTGATGCTATTTGCACAAGTACAAAAAATGCAAATGTAATAATTGTTTGTACCGAAATATCAACTGTACATTTCCAAACAAATTTTAGCGATGATTATTTATTGTCAACATCGTTATTTGGCGATGGTTCAGCGGCAATTTTAGTAAGCTCTAATTATCAACCAGAATTTAACTATCCAAAAATTAGTATTCAATCTTTTCATTCCGCTATATTGCATCAAGGGCAAAACGATATGGCATGGAACATTTCCGATAAAGGTTTTATTTTAAATTTAAGTTCCTACATATCCCAACTTATCAATGGTAACATTAAAGATATGTTGCAGTCTATAGACATTAATTCTAACACTATTGATTACTGGGCAATACATCCGGGTGGTAAAAAAATTGTAGATGATTTTGCAGAAGCACTTCAATTAAAAAAAGAAGATTTAAAGGAATCATACAACGTATTAGCTAATTATGGTAATATGTCTTCACCAACGGTTTTATTTGTATTAAAAGAAATTATTGAAAACAATATCGTTCGATCCCGCTCAGAACAAGATAATGATATTAATAAAAAAATAGTTGCTGCCGCATTTGGTCCCGGCTTAAGTATCGAAACAATGTTATTAGAATATGTTTAAGATAAGGAGTTATAAAAAAGAATTATTAGATGGAGATTCAATTCCAAATTTAGATTTATATCAAAACCTTAAAGAATTAAATATAATAAACAAATTATTAGGAGGTTATAACATTAGTTTCAAAGCTTTAAAAAAAGTGTTAGTAAAAAATAAAGTTTGTGTAATTGCTGATATTGGTTGCGGTGGTGGAGATACTTTAAAACAAATACAAAACTGGAATAAAAAAGAAAAATATCTATTAAAATTAGTAGGCATTGATTTAAAACAAACTTGTATTGATTACTCAAACCAAAATAACACAGTTATACAGTTTATTTGCGACGATTATAAAACTATTTTAAATTATATTCCTAAAGTTGATATAATGCACGCTTGTTTATTTTGTCATCATTTAACTGAAGCTGAAATTATAGACTTAATAAAATTTTGTAATGAAAAGAACATTACATTAATTATAAATGATTTAGAAAGAAATCCTATCGCTTATTATGCCATTATATTTTTAACGCAAGTATTTTCAAAATCGTATTTAGTAAAAAACGACGCACCATTATCAGTTTTACGAGGATTTAAAAAAAAGGAGTGGAAAGATATAATTAAACAATCACTGGTAAAAAATTATTCTATAAACTACAAATGGGCATTTAGGCACGAAGTAATTGTATATGCGAACTAACAATATTATGTACGATTGTGCAATTGTAGGCGGAGGTTTAGCTGGACTTTGCTTGTCAATACAACTGGCAAAAGCAGGACGTAAAGTTATTTTGTTCGAAAAAAATGAATATCCTTTTCATAAGGTGTGTGGAGAATACATCTCAAACGAGAGTTGGAATTTTTTAGAAAATTTAGGTTTATCCTTATCTAAAATGAATTTACCAAAAATTAATCAATTAGGCGTTTCTTCAACAAAAGGTTTTATGCTAGAAGCACCTTTAAAAATGGGTGGTTTTGGTATAAGTAGATATACCTTAGATAATGAATTAGCTTTATTAGCGAAACAAAACGGAGTTACTATTTTTGAAAATTGTAAAGTAAATGATATCAAAACAATTGATAATAATCATAAACTTTACACAACTAATGGCGCTTTTAGTTCTAAAATTATGTGTGGAAGTTATGGAAGGCACAGCCCTGTATTTATAAATAACGGTTCTAAATCATCAACACCTAATTACATTGGAGTTAAATATCACATTAAAACTACGATTAACGATAATAAAATTGAACTGCATAATTTTAAAGACGGATATTGTGGTATATCAAAAGTTGATGGTGAAACCTATTGTTTATGCTATATAACAACAGCAAAAAATTTAAAAAATAACGGTAACGATATTAAAAAAATGGAACAAGTTGTATTAATGCAAAATCCATATTTAAAAAAATATTTTACCGAAGCAAAATTTTTATTTGAAAAACCACTAACCGTTAGTCAAATTACATTTAATAAAAAAAGTACTTTCAGCAATGATTTTTTCTTACTGGGCGATGCCGCCGGCGCTATTGCCCCTTTGTGTGGTAACGGCATGAGTATGGGCATGCGCGCGTCAAATATACTATCAAACCTATTAATTAATTATTTTGATAACACAATATCTAAAAATGATTTAATTAACAGTTATAAAAAAGAGTGGAATGCTAATTTTTCAACACGAATAAAAGTAGGTTTTTATTTACAACAGATTTTAGGTAAAAATCAAATTACACATTTAAGTTTAAAATTTTTATCTCGAACTCCTAATTTTTTGCAAAAACTAATTTCCTTAACGCATGGACAAACCTTTTAAAATTATAAATAAATATTCTTTTTTAATAAAAATTTATAATTTATAATTTATATTTTTTAAATTTAAAACATGATTCCCTTTTCACCTCCCCGTATCGATGACAAAATTTGTAACGAAGTAGTTACCGCCCTTAAAAGCGGTTGGATTACAACAGGCCCACGTACCAAATTATTCGAAAAAAAAATAACAGAATACTGTGGCAATAAAAATACCTTATGTTTAAATTCAGCTACAGCGGGCTTAGAAATTATGTTGCGTTGGTTTGGAGTAGGGCAGGGCGATGAAGTAATTTTACCGGCATATACATATAGCGCAACAGCCAATGTAATTATTCACTGCGGCGCAACGCCTGTTTTTGTGGATGTTAATGCTGACGATTTTAATATTTCTGTAACCGCAATTGAAAAAGCAATTACAGCAAAAACAAAAGTAATTATGCCTGTTGATTTTGGCGGGCTACCTTGTGATTATGATGAAATTAATAAACTGGCAGAAATACATAAAGATAAATTTAATCCTTTAAACCAAAATCAAAAATCTTTAGGGCGAATTTTAATTTTAAGTGATGCGGCTCATTCGTTCGGTGCAAGTTACAATGGCATTAAAGCAGGGGCTTTAACTGATGTTAGTGTTTTTTCGTTTCACGCGGTAAAAAATTTAACTACGGCTGAGGGTGGCGCTATTGCTTTAAATTTACCTGAGCCGTTTAATAATGAAGAAATTTATAAACAACTTTGTATAAAAACTTTACACGGACAAAATAAAGATGCCCTTGCTAAAACACAAAAAGGCAATTGGAAATACGATATTGTTGAGGCTGGATACAAATGTAACATGACGGATTTAACCGCTGCCATAGGTTTAATTGAGATTGAACGCTATGAAAATGATACACTCTTAAAACGTAAATACATAGTAGATACATACAATAATTTACTAAAAACTGACCAACGTTTTCAATTACCGGTATTTTATACAGAAACAAAAATAAGTTCTTATCACTTGTATCCTTTGCGTATAAAAAACATAAGCGAACAACAACGCGATGCTATAATGCAACATATTTTTGATGCAGATGTAAGTGTTAATGTTCATTTTATTCCGGTTCCTTCAACCAGTTTTTATAAAAGTTTGGGGTATGACATAGCAAATTATAAAACCACATACGATAATTTTAGCCGTGAAATCTCCTTACCTGTTTTTTATGATTTAACAGACGAACAAATTAAAACCGTAGTAAATGCTGTAATTAGTGCAGTAAACAAAGTATGTTAAAGCGCGCGTTCGATATTTTTTGTTCGTTTATTGGTTTAATTATTTTATCGCCTTTATTTATTATTGTTTGCCTGTTAATCACTTTAACCAGTAAAGGCGGTATTTTTTTTTTACAAACACGTGTAGGTAAAAATAATAGCCATTTTAAATTATTTAAATTCAGAACGATGTTTACCGATTCCGATAAAAAAGGTTTGTTAACAGTAGGTGCTAAAGACCCCCGCATAACTCTAGTTGGTTATTATTTACGTAAATATAAATTAGACGAATTACCACAATTATTAAATGTATTTTTTGGAAGTATGAGTTTGGTTGGTCCGCGCCCTGAAGTACGAATATATGTTGATTTATATTCTGCTGAACAAAAAAAAGTATTGTTAGTAAAACCCGGTATTACTGATTATGCGAGTTTAGAATATTTTAGCGAAAACGAATTATTAGCAAAATCTTCTAGTCCTGAAAAAACATACATTAACGAAATTATGCCTGCAAAATTAGAATTAAATAAAAAATATATTCTTAAAAACAATGTTTGGATTGATATTAAAATAATTTTTAAAACATTAAAAAAAATTGTTTCTTAGATAAAAATTCATGATGAAAATTGTTACTTGATGATGGTTTGACCTTATAAAATTTTGCGTTATAAAATATTTATTCTTTAAAAGCGATTGCTTGTGTGAAAGATAATTTTGGCTGTTCGCGAAACGCTTGAATCATCAGGCTTAAAGAATGAATATTTTTAGCAAAAGTTTATGAAGTCTTGATTTTTGCCCAACTTTTTATCAAGAAAATGTTGGAAAAGGATAATTGCAGAATTGTATTTTTGTGAAATGCTAAACTTGTATAAAAAATAAATTTAGAAAATGAAATTCTTTTCCGATTTTTTTAAAGCCGTTGGCAACTGTTTTAAAGCCTTTTCAATTTTATTTGAAAAAGGACTTTGGCATTTTATGTTTTACCCTTTAATAATTTGGCTCGCCTTATGGATATCCAGTATTTATGGTTTTATGTCCTTAGCTTCTTATATTTCAAAATGGTTAAGTGGATATGTAAGTGCAGAGTCTATACCTGAAACCGGACATTGGCTTTCGTTTGCTCGACCTTTATTATTAGGAAATATTGGGTTCATCATTACTTGGATTTTAAATGTTGTTTTTTGGTTAATTAGCGGCACGTTTGTAAAATATGTGTTGCTAATGGTATTATCTCCTGTGTTTGCACTCTTATCCGAAAAAACGGATGAAAAACTAACAGGAGCCAATTTCCCTTTTAATTTAAAACAATTATTAAAAGATGTATTAAGAGGAATAGCCATTAGCTTTCGCAACATGATTTTAGAATACTTTTTTATTGTTGTTTGTTTTTTAATGAATTTATTTTTCCCCCCGACATTTTTTATTACTACACCATTTTTATTTTTATTAGGGTGGTATTTTATAGGTTTTTCCTTAATGGATTACAATAGCGAGCGCTATAAATATGGATTTTCGCAAAGCATAAAATTTATAAAACAAAACAGAGGTTACGCTTGCGGCATTGGTTTTGTGTACAGCTTATTTATGGCTCTGCCTTTTATAATTGGCGATGCTATAGGCATTATGTTTGGCACTACTGTTGCGGTGATTGGTGCAACGTTGGGCTTTTTACAATTGACAGATAAAAAAATAAATAAATAGTTTTAAATATTGTGCCCCATTTTATTTTTTTTGGTTTCAAGGTAATGGGCATTGTGCATATTGGGGCTAATAACAATAGCTATGTTTTCTACAATTTCTAATCCGTAGCCAATTAAACCGGCTCTTTTTTTAGGATTATTAGTCATTAGTTTTATTTTTTGTAAACCTAAATCGCGTAAAATTTGTGCCCCAATTCCATAATCACGTTCGTCCATTTTAAAACCTAATTCTAAATTTGCTTCTACTGTATCGCGACCGTTTTCTTGTAATTTGTAGGCTTTTAATTTATTCAATAATCCAATACCACGGCCTTCCTGGTTCATATAAACTATTACTCCTTTTCCTTCTTTCTCTACCATTTCCATAGCAGCGTGTAATTGAGATCCGCAATCGCAACGACAGCTGCCAAAAATATCACCGGTAACACAACTACTATGCACGCGTACTAAAACAGGCTCATCCTTTTCCCAAGTCCCTTTTATTAATGCTAAATGCTGTTGGTTGTTGGTTGTAACTTTGTAAGCTATTAAATTAAAGTCGCCCCAATTAGTAGGCATTTTAACTTCCACTTCACGCTCCACAATACTTTCCTTAGCTAAACGATAGCTTATTAAATCTTTTATAGTTATAATTTTTAAATCAAAACGTTCTGCAATTTTTACAAGCTCGGGTAGTCGTGCCATGGTGCCATCTTCGTTCATAATTTCTACTAATGCACCGCAAGGTTCAAAACCTGCTAGACGAGCTAAATCAATAGTAGCTTCGGTGTGCCCTGTGCGTCGTAACACACCGCCTTCTTTTGCTTTTAGCGGAAAAATATGACCGGGCCTTCCAAAATCGGAAGGTTTTATGGAAGAATCGATTAATGCTTTTATGGTTTTACTTCTGTCAGACGCTGAAATGCCGGTAGTACAACCAAAACCCAATAAATCAATAGAAACTGTAAATGCGGTTTCGTGCATACTGGTGTTGGCGGGCACCATCATTTCTAATTGTAATTCTTTCGCTTTTTGTTCGGTAATTGCTACACAAATTAAACCTCTGCCATGAGTAGCCATAAAGTTAACTACTTCGGGCGTTGCATTTGCTGCTGGAATAATAAAATCCCCTTCGTTTTCACGATCTTCATCGTCAACAACAATAATTACTTTGCCTGTTTTTAAATCAGCTAAAGCATCCTCAATTGTATTTAATTTAAACTCGTTCATAAATATTTTGCAAATTTACTGATTAAACCATTTTAAAAGCATTTTTGTTTTGCAATTAACTATAAATAATCTAAAAACCGCATTGCAATTAGCCTTACCAGGTGAAAATGCTCAATTACAAATGGCTCCCGCCCATCGCCCCAATATTAAAATTGAAAGTTTAAAGGAATCAGACTATAAACAAAGTGCTGTAATGGTTGTAATGTGCGTAAACGATAATAATAATTTTTTTATTCCGTTAATAGAACGGCAAACGTATAATGGAACACATAGCGGGCAAATTAGTTTACCCGGTGGTAAGTTTGATAAAGAAGATTTGGATCTGGAAACTACTGCGAAACGTGAATGTTACGAAGAAATAGGATTAACAAATGTTGAGATATTGGGTAAATTATCGTTATTGTATATTCCGGTAAGTGGTTTTTTGGTTCAACCATATTTAGGGTATTACGAGATTAAAAATCCTAATTTTGTAAAACACGACCGGGAAGTAAAATCAATTATTCATCTGGAAATCGAACAATTGTTAAACGAAAGTATTTCAAAGATTGGAAATGTTACAAGTGATATAAATTTAAAACATCCTTTTTTTGAAATTAACGATTACAAAGTGTGGGGTGCCACAGCAATGATTTTGAATGAAGTGAAAGCATTATTAAAAGAGATACGTCACTTCGAGTAATAAGGAATGAGCGTATAGAGAAGTATTTACATTAACAGTTTTCGATACTTGTGCTGAGCTTGTCGAAGTGCATTTCTCAGCTATCGCTACGAAATTACTCGAACTAACAGTAAAATAAAAATTGTAAAACAATAAACATGATAAAAAAAATTGCAATATTAACATCAGGAGGTGATTCGCCCGGCATGAACGCCTGTATTAGAGCGGTTGTTAGAACTGCTATTTATCATTCTATCGAAGTAATAGGTTTTATAAGAGGTTACGAAGGTTTAATTGATAACCAATTTATAGATTTAAAACGCGAATCGGTTTCAGGGATTATACAAAAAGGTGGCACTATTTTAAAAACAGCCAGAAGCGAACGTTTTAAAACCAATGAAGGATTAAAAAAAGCGGCAGATACTTGTAAGCAAAACAATATTGATGGTTTAATTATTATTGGCGGTGATGGCAGTTTTAAAGGTGCTATTGAGTTAAGTAAATTAATTAATATTCCTATTATTGGTTGTGCAGGCACTATAGATAACGATTTGGTAGGCACAGATTTTACAATTGGTTACGACACTGCAATAAACACTGCGGTAGAGGCCATTGATAAAATTAGAGATACTGCCGAAAGCCACGACAGGATTTTTGTTGTAGAGTTAATGGGTCGTGATGCAGGACTAATTGCATTGAGAAGCGCTATAGCGAGTGGGGCGGAGGCAGTATTGGTGCCTGAAATTAAGCACGACATGGAGGCTTTAATTAGTAAAATAAAAAACTGGCGCAGTTCTAAAAGTAGTAAAATTATTGTAGTTGCTGAGGGCGATGAAAGCGGCGGAGCTTTTAAAGTTGGAGAAATTATTAAAACGCATTGTCCTGAATTTGATTTACGTGTAAGTATTTTAGGGCATATACAACGGGGAGGAAACCCAACATGTATGGAACGTGTTAATGCCAGCATAATTGGTTTTAATGCAGTTAAAGCAATTATGGCAAAACATAAAAACCAAATGGTGGGCATTATCAATAAAAAAATTGTGTTTACACCTTTTGAAAATGCTGTAAAGCACAATCAGGTTTTGAATAAAGATTTAGAAGAGCTGATTGATGTGTTAAGTAGTTAGGAATATGAAACAGTGTAATATTTTTTATGATAGCATCTATACATTTATTCTCACAGAATAAATTAACCAAAGACTCATTTTTTGTAAACAATGGAAACTTACCAAAAGATTATAAATTAATTGTAGGGAATCAAGAAGGTTGGCGAGTTATTGGACGTTTCAATTGTTATTTTGATAAATTGGAAAAATCAAATAATAAGTGGGATTCACTTCACAATTATAAGCCCTTTAGGCAAGCTGAGATGTTTTCTAAAATTAAAAGAAATAAAATAATTAGTAAAGGCGATCGTCGAGTTGTAATAAAAATAATATATGTTGATAATGGTAGGCTAATTACTGAGTCTAAACAAATAGAAAGAATTAAAAGCAGAAATAAAAAAATAAAAATGAGAACTTTATTTCGAAGAGTGAATTAATACTATTAATGTCCTCCCTCAGAATCTACTTGTGAATTAATCCCTTGTTTTTTAAATACCGATGTTACTTTATTCGCATACCACGCTAAGTATGCAAAGCACACAACCGTTAGTATGTATGACGTGTGTGCATTTAAAGCATCAACCATTAAACCTTGTATTGGCGGAATAATAGCTCCTCCTATTATCATCATTACCAATAATGCCGATGCCTGATTTGTATATTTTCCCAACCCGTTTATTGCCAAAGCAAAAATACAGGGCCACATTACCGAACAAAATAAACCTCCGCTTAAAAACGAATACAATGCTAAATTTCCTGTACTCACTAAACCTACAATCATCATAACTCCAGCAGAAATAGAAAGTATTAATAAGGTGCGTGCCGCATTATCGCCCGAAATAATAAATAATATACTGGCAATTAATACATAAGGAATGTAAAAAATAAAATCATCTACATTACTGCCTCTTAAATAATTTACCCCATAAATTACAGCAAAGGCCAATAAAGGAGTAATAAATTGCATGACTATTTTAGTAATTTTATTAAAATTAAAAACAGCTAAGGAGCCTGTCCAACGCCCTATCATTAAGCTGCCCCAATACAAGGAAATAAAATGAGAAATTTTAGTATGGTCTAATCCCTTAATTTCAGGTAGAGCAAGTAAGGCGCCCATATTACTTTGTATGGTTACTTCTACTCCAACATACACAAAAATGGCAATCATCCCCAGACGCAATTGCGGAAATTTTAAAGCTCCCAAATCTTTATCTAATTTTTCGGCAGAGGTTACACTTGGTAATTTTGAAAACCATAAAATCGCCGCACATAAAATAAACAAGGCACATAAAATTATTGCAGGAATTATTAATGTATCTAAACTTAAATTTTCGGGCTTGGGAATATTAATATTACCAAATAGCGCATAGCTTAATAAAACCGGTCCAATAGTAGTTCCAAAAGAATTAATGCCACCTGCTAAATTTAGGCGTTGAGAACCGGTTCGTTTATCTCCAAAATTTATAACGAAAGGATTAGCAACAATTTGTTGTAAAGCAAAGCCTAAACCAATTATAAACAAGGCAACTAATAAAAGCGGATATGATTGTAATTTTGCTGCCGGAATAAAAAATAACGAACCTATGGCTGAAATTAATAATCCTAAAATTAAGGCTTTTTTATACCCTATTTTATTAATTGGATCGCCTTTAGCACGCGACATAAAAAAGTAAACCAAAGCGCCAACGGCATAGGCTGTGTAAAAAGCCAAATCAACTAACTGCGATTGAAATTGTGATAAATGAAATTTATCTTTAAACAACGGAATTAATATGCCATTACTTGCGGCTACAAATCCCCAAAAGAAAAAAACAGAAATAAGTGCTACAAACGATGATTGAAGTTTTTGCATTATCGAAACTAAATAATTTTAAGATAACAATTTTGCACCTTAAATTCATTTATTAACACTATACTTTTTACTACTTTGTATTAAAAACCATTAATCTTTAATCTTTAATCTTTAATTTCATCCAATGCAATTATTAACTCCAACCAACTTTAGCGATTACGAATTATTAGATTGTGGCGATTTTGAAAAATTGGAACGGTTTGGAAACTACATTACCATTCGTCCGGAGCCGCAAGCTGTATGGCCAAAAGTATATTCTAATACTGACTGGGAAAAACAAGCACATGTAAAATTTATACCAAAAAATAGTAGCAGTGGTGAGTGGAAGATGTTAAAGAAAATGCCGGAGCAATGGACGATAAACTACAAATTAAAGATTGAAGATTCTAAATTAAAAATTAAAAACGGCTCAAAAACCGTCAGTCATCAACTTACATTTCGTTTAGGATTAACCGCATTTAAGCACGTAGGTGTTTTTCCTGAACAAGCTGTAAATTGGGATAAACTGTATACCTTTTTAAACAATAAACCAAAAGCTAAGTTTCTAAATTTATTTGCCTATACCGGCGGTGCCTCATTGGCTGCAAGAGCAGCTGGAGCAGACGTTACACATGTGGACAGTATTAAACAAGTTATAACATGGGCTAACGAAAATATGCAAAAATCAAACTTGGATAACATACGTTGGTTGGTAGATGATGCGTTGAAATTTGTAAAAAAAGAAATGCGTAGAGAAAACACTTATCAGGCAATTATTTTAGATCCTCCTGCATTTGGGCACGGGCCAACCGGAGAGAAGTGGAAACTGGAAGATAACATTGCCGAAATGATGCAAGGCGTTTTACAATTATTAGATAAAGAAAATCATTTATTAATTTTAAATGCATATTCGTTAGGCTTTTCAGCATTGGTACCTGAAAATTTACTGAGCCCTTTTGCTCAAAAAAATAAAAGCGATTTACAAATGGGCGAATTGTATTTGAACGCTAAAAGCGGAGTTAAACTACCACTTGGCGTTTGGGGTAGTGTGGAGAAGTAAAATTACAACCTAAAACATATAGAAATATCTGAAATAAGCCCAACGTTAAAGTCATCTAAAAAAAAGGAAGATGTTGTATTTTTTATTACGCCTTTATTATTTTGATTATTGTTTTCAAATAAATAAACCGCACTTGGCCCAATAGTTGATGAAATATAAAAGTGTTTACTAATTTGATAACGCATGGTATAAAATACTTGTAACCCAACACCAATATATTTCGAGGTTGAAGAATAATTAAGGCTATCAACCGAATAATTAGTGGAGTCATTAAAATTCAAATTTATTGATTGACCAACATATCTGTATTCATAGTTTTTCTTAAAATTTTCCTGCCATTTGTTTATAAAAATCTCGCCCCCAAAACCATGCATTAGGCGGTTAGTTTTAACTATTTTTTCAATCCCTAAATTAAACTGCCACTTTTCACTTCTGCTAGAGTAATATAAACTAAATACATTTTTTACACTGCTCGTAGGTTCAAATATGGTTCTGTCATATATGTATGCCCCTTCATATGAGCTTAAACCATTTATACGGGGAAAGTAAACAACAGACGAACGAATAACAAATTTATTTTTTAAATAGTATTTATAACTGAAGTTAAAATTTAAGTACCTCGATTCGAAGTAAGAACCACTAAAATAATTTACTAAAGGCAAAACGCTAAAGCTTACTTCATGTTTGCGAATTGTATCATAAGAAGTATATCGTTGTGATTTTAGATTTAAATAAGTCGTTAACAAAAATATAATCAACGTCAATTTTTTCATAACGCATTTAGTTTACTATTATCAAATATATAAAATTATCTGCAATACTCAAAGTTAGTTTAACCCTACCAATCGCCGCCCGAACCGCCACCACCAAAGCTGCCACCGCCAAAACCGCCCCAACTACTGCCGGAGCTACCGGAACTTCTATTATTATTATTATTATTACCAAAGGATGAACCTCCTAAAAAGCCTCCCATAAATCCACCTGCGCCCGCTTTAGAATACGTTCTATTATCTTTACTAAACATAATGTACATAAACGCAATAACTACAAATAAAATAATAAAAATGTTGAAAATTTGTTTAGACGTAAAATGTTTTTTTGGCGAGTAATTCTTTGCGTTAATTTCGCCTTTGGCTAACCGCATTAAATCGGTTACTGCACCATCTAATGCTTTGAAATTTTCTTTATTTTTTAAGTAAGGGTACATTAAATCGTCCCTTATTTTTTTTGTTGTTAAATCGGGTATGGGGCCTTCTAAGCCATAACCTATGGCAATAAATAATTTGCGTTTGCCTTGCCCTCCTGTAGGTTTAATCAATATTACAATACCATTATTTTTATCTTTTTTGCCAACGCCCCATTTTTGCCCAATTTCGGTAGCATATTGTTCATCCGATAATCCGTTTAAATCGTCGGTAATTACAACGCAAATTTGATTACTGGTTTCGTTGCTAAAATTTTGAAGTTTTGTTTCAAGTTGAGTGGCTTCTTGCGACGCTAAAAAATTAGGTTGCTCGGTTGAAAGATTGTTGTACAGCCTTTGTGGTTGAGGCCGTTCAGGTACCTGTGATAGAATTACCTCACTACAAAATAATAGAAGTATTACTATTATTTTTTGCATTAATACGAAATGGAATTATTTAACTCATTGGTATCGCCCTCTTCCAAAGGAAAAAACTTACTTAATTGTTCGCCACATTTAATAATATTTGAAGCCAAACAGTTTGCTTTTTCAGTTTTAAAATTAGAGCCTAAGTCTTTTATTAAATCATCCCAAAAAGTAGCAGATACTTTATTATTAATTCCTTCATCGCCCACAATGGCAATTTTTTTACTTATAGTGGCAATATATATTAAAACGCCATTACGGTTTTTGGTGTTTTGCATATTTAATTTTAAAAAAACTTTTTTAGCTTTTTTATATGCATTTCCAAAACAAAAACTGTCAATGTGTAACCTAATTTCGCCCGAAGTTTTTGTTTCAGCTGTTTTAATAGATTCAACAATTAAACGCTCTTCATCTTCTGAAAAAAACTTTTTATTAAACATTATTTATTTTTTCTAAGGATTAAAATTCTACTTTAGGGGCTTTTCCTGTACCCTTATCCGACTCAAAATAAGCTACGGGATTAAAACCGCCGGCCATTAAACTGCCTGGAAATAATTGTAATTCTTTATTATAATCTTTGGCAACGTTGTTATATTTCATACGTTCATTGCTAATTCTGTTTTCGCAACCTTCCAGTTCAACTCTTAAATCGGCAAATGCCTGGTTGGCTTTTAAATTGGGGTAATTTTCAGTAACCATCAATAAACGTGATAAAGCGGAGCTTAATTCGCCTTGAGCTTGTTTGTATTTTGCAATATTAGCTTCGCTTAAATCATCTAAATTTACTTTAATTTGTGTTGCCTGCGCTCTTGCATTCACTACATCTACCAATGTACTTTTTTCAAAATTAGCCTCGCCTTTTACCGATGCTACTATGTTGGGAATTAAATCTGCCCGGCGTTGGTATTGGCTTTCTACTTGTTGCCATTGTGCTTTGGCCTCCTCGCGCAACGATACAAAATTATTACGTTTTTTACACGCCCAAACGCCTCCAAATACAAATATTAACCCGGCAATTATTACTATTATTATTCCTTTACTCATCTTTTTACGTTTTTTTGATAAGTAAAAGTATCGTTATTTTTGTTATATGTGTAATAACAACAGTTATATTTTATTAAAATATTAAATAAATGCTTTTATTAAAACATTTTTTTGATTTAAAAAATATAAATATTAATTTTGTAATACAATAATCAAAAAATGAGTGTAGGGAATTTCTCTTATCTACAAGCGTTTAAAATTAATTCAAGAGAAAACAAACAATAAAATGAAAAAAGGAATAGTAAAATTTTTTAACGAAACTAAGGGTTTCGGATTTATTAAAGAAGATGACGGTGGACAGGAATTATTTGTACACGTATCAGACTTAAAAGACAAAATTCGCGAAGGCGATACCGTTGAATTTGATGTTCAAGAAGGTAAAAAAGGCTTAAATGCTGTAAACGTTAAGTTAGCTTAATTTTATATAGAATATTAAAGGCTTTTGAAAAAAAGCCTTTTTTTGTTAGTTAAATTAATTATTTAACTTTTATAAAACGAGTTTTAACCTGCAAAAATTGCAAGTAGGTGTTTTTATGGCATGTCGCGGGCAACATAGTTTTTGTTTTGTTTAACTGAACGCTATTTTAATATTTGTTTATTGAATAGATTTTTTTGACAAGGTAAAGTTTGTAGCTACTGTGCTTTCTTACTTTAGGTTTACTCTAATTATAATTAGTCGTCTCTCAAAAAGTTCATTTTAATCCTTGATTATAAAATAATAGTTCGTCAAGATTAGTACATGAGTTTAAAAAACGATTTTCAATGTAAAGCTTGTGAGTTTCTGTTACCATAGGTTAATTACTCATTTAAAATTCATAGCAGCGGTTGCTAATAAAACATTCATTTGGTAAAGTTGTATTCGTTCACCATACCGAACGGCTTGATAAAAAAGCTATAATATTAGAAAAGAACGCATTCGAAAATACCAATAACTTTAAAATCACTTAATTCATCTTCAGGAATATTTATATTTTGATACTCTGAGTTAAATGATAATGGCTTTAAAGTAATTTGCTGATGTTTCCAATTTTCCTCATTAATGTTTTTTTTACTGTGATATTCTTTTACCGTGTAGCCAGAGCCAAAATCTGAATCTTGAAGGGAAGTATGTTTAACTAAAACAATTTCACCATTTCTACTACCTTCTTTATGCTCTTTAAATAAACAGTATGACCCATTTGGAATTTTTTTATTCATAGATTCTCCGGCAACTTTACAAACAAAGTAACCTTTTTTTACAGAAATATTGAAAGGTAATTCGATCCATTCAAAATCTGAATGCACATTAAAATCACTAAACGAACCTGCTGCTACAGAGATATCAACCAATGGCACAGAATTTACATATGGCTTTACTGATTCAAATCGCAATATTCGCAGCGGTATTTCTTTCTTAAATGATAAAATATGTTTCTTTAAATATTCACGAAGTTCCTTGTTGTAGGCGTAAATAAAAGTTCCTTTTATGCCACGGTACATTATTGTCTTATATATATTTATAATATAACTTTTCAATTCTTCTTCATTTGCTCCAATTCTGCCGTATTTATCAAAATATTTGGTAGAGTCAATCACAATTTTTTGTGTTTCTGGATTAAAATTAATTTCTTTTCCGAAAATTACACCTGTGTAGTTTAAATCGTACCCTTGAACTGTGTGAATACATCCAATTTCTTTTAATGGATTATGAATATCTTTAGGGTTGTTAACCCAATCTTTGTCGGTTTGATTCCATTGAAATTGTAGGCCTTCAATTTCTATATCAATTGCGGCAATATTAGGAGTCTTTTTTTTGGGATCCGATTGCCATTCCCAAGAATACCCGGATACCATTCTACAAAGTTGAAATTGAGCTTCTTTCTTCAATAATTCAGAATGTAAGTCTTTAAAAGAATCAAATATTAAAAGATCATATGATTCATCTATATATCTTGATTTTATTTTATTTTTTACATGAAGCAAGTCATCAACAAATTGAATGTAGTTGTTTCCTCCTTTTACTCTCATTTGAGATTTCAACTCAATCAATAATGTGTTTTCATTATTTAACAATGTATTAAAATGTGAAGAATGAACATCAGAAGGTTTGACAGATTGGGCTGAATCATAGAAAAATATTTGATTTTTACTGTTTGCCATAATCCAATCTAATTCATTGCCATTATCATCTAATCCCAATTTTTGATTATTTTTTTTGAATGCGCCTCTCCAACCAATATTTTTGTATTGCCTAAGACGGTGTGCTTCATCTACAATTAATAAATCGTATTTTTCTTTTGAAAAAGTATCTGACGGATTGATTACCATCGATGCTTTAAGTCCAGGTATTTTTCTAAAAACTTTTTCTAAAGATTCTCTTAGTGATGTCATAGCTACAACTAAACCAATTTTCGCCGTCGGATATCTTTTTCTAAAATCCTTAATGTAATTAATCTCTAGTAACTCATCATCATTATATTCTTCTAGTTGATTATTTTCCACATCTGTAGTTAATAGTTTCATCAAATATGTTGCAAGTATTGTTTTACCGGTACCAGCACTTCCACTAATAAAAATTTTATTTGATTTATTTGAAGTTAGTCCTTTTAATATTTCTAGTATAGAATTATATTGGTCTTCATTTAGTGATTTGTATGGAGAATATTTAAACAATTCTGAATTCTCTATTTCTGTTAAAGACTTCGTAACAATTTTTTTTTCAATTAATTTATTCCAAACTTCTTTAAATAAATCTTTATATAAATCTTGTTGGTAGTAATTATGATTAATTAGGCCATAATTACCATTTTGGAGTTTATACGTTCCTTCAGATGTGATATATTGAATTAAATTAGATTCAATGTCAAGGGTAGCCGATTTATTAAATTTATCACTACCGATGATTGATATTTTATTAAACACTTGTGATTTCTTAGGATTTGCAAGATGATTTTTTATCCTACTTGATGCATTTGTAGATTCGCCTACGTATGCTATTCGTTCATTTTCATTTTGTATAAAATAAACCAAAGGCCATTGGTTTTTTACCCAAGTATTCCCCTCAATTTTTGGTAAAGCATCTTTATTAAAATCATATTGTTCAGATACTTCAATAGATAATTCAAAAGATAAACTCATAGTTCATTGTATTTTTTAGCAGTTCCTTTAGCCTTATCTACAGGGTATTTTTCTCCATTACTTTTTATTTTATCTAGTACGATTGTTTTTACATCCAAATTATGTTTTTCTGCTAATAAAAAAGCATAAGCAAAAATATCGGCTAGTTCTTCTTTTAATTTACCACTATTAACTTCTTCAGATTTTTTCCAAAGAAATAATTCATTTAATTCTGCGGCTTCAATTGAAATTGCTAATGCTAAATCTTTTGAGTTGTGAAATTGTTCCCAATCTCTTTCATTTCTGAAATTAACTAGAGCTTCTGTTATATCTTTAATCTCGCTCATTTTATTTAGGTTTATGCATTGATATTGCCATTTTATATTCTTCATCAAAAGGCAAATTAAGTTGAGATACCATTTCGGGAACTGCTAAAGACCATGTTACATAATAGTATGCTAGCAAATGATAACCGGAAAAATCTTTGTCAGGTACTGACGATAATTTATATCCTTTTTTATCAGGAACAATGCCTTGTGTGCCTACTGAAGCAATTTCAAAGGCGGCAAGTTTAATTTTATCTTTAGGGGTGTTTTCGAAATATTGCAGTGCATCCACCATGTACATTACTACTGCCATATTTAATCCAATTTCAGAAGCAGTTTTCTGAAATTTATTCATCTGTCTATCCTTATATGCTTTATTAGATTTTACATCATAAGGATCTTCTTCTATTGATTTTAATATATCATCAACTGATGCCGTTCTATTTTTATATGTTTCTTCATCTACTAATTCAAAATTATCTTGAAGTTTTAAATCATCTGCCCAATTTTGAACTAATTCATATTCCTCTCCCGCCTTTCTATCCGTTTTATATTCTAAAAATTCTTTATACATTCTTTCAGCCTCTTGCAACTCTATTGGTGTGGACTGAAAGTCTTTAATTAAATCCAATCCAAATAAATCTTTAAAGTGAAATGCGCCAATTAAATTGTAAATTTTTGTTTTTGAGAGAATATGTTTAGGTGATAATTCAACAATCTTTTTATCTGTTGTCGCCTTTATACCATCTTTAAGCATTGCATAAACAGAAACAAATTGATATGGTCTTAGTTTTGCAAATTCATTATATAGATAATCTTCAATAAATAAATCAATAGGTGCATTAAATATTTGACTGTTTATACCCTGAAATAAATCATTACAATAATTAGCTATTTTATTCTCAGGTATACCAAGTTTATGAAGTTTTTTTACTGATGCTTCTAAACCAATAATAAATTGTTCTTTGTTCTTTTCGTTTGATGTAAATAATTGATTAATATGTTCTTTACGAGCCTGAATAATAAAATCTAAATGCACCAATTCATGCATTATTAAATGCTCGAATGCGGGTGTATTTGGC
>JAYVGH010000133.1:0-8986 GCA_043772435.1 Bacteroidota bacterium | reverse complement strand
GTTTCGAACGCGCGTTAAGTAATCGGCTACTGTATCTGTCATTTTTACTAGGTTTATATGTTATTCCAACAAGGAATAATTATATTAAACAATTATTTTATTTTTTTTGAGGGGGCAAATATACGATTATTTCCTAACCCTGCAATTTTATTTTTATTAAATCTCAAAATTTTACTTTTGTAGATTTAATTAGCTTTACCAACTGGCTTTTGTAATGCCTGGTATTAAACCAAACAATGCCATGTCGCGGAAAGTAACACGGCTAACGCCAAATGTACTCATATATCCGCGCGGACGACCGGTTATTCTACAACGGTTACGCATACGTACTTTGCAAGAGTTTTTTGGAAGTTTTTGTAATTCGTCCCAATTGCCATCTTTTTTAAGTTGTGCGCGTTTGTCGGCGTACTTTGCTACTAATTTTGCCCTTTTTACCTCGCGGGCTTTCATTGATTCTTTTGCCATTATGCTTGTTTCTTTTTAAATGGGATTCCAAATTCTGTTAATAATGCATGAGCTTCTTTATCAGTTGGGGCATTAGTTACAAAAGTAATGTCCATACCTGTTATTTTAGTTACTTTATCAATATCAATTTCAGGAAAAATGATTTGCTCAGTAACACCAAATGTATAATTACCACGTCCGTCAAAACCTTTATCGTTAACACCTTTAAAATCACGAATACGTGGTAAAGCAGATGCGATTAAACGGTCTAAAAATTCGTACATTTTATCGCCACGTAATGTTACACGAACACCTACTGCAACACCTTTACGTAATTTAAAGTTTGAAATATCTTTTGTTGAATACGTTGGAACAGCTTTTTGACCTGTAATTGTAGTCATTTCCTTAATGGCTGATTCAATTAATTTTTTATCAGAAACAGCATCGCCAATACCTTGATTAATACAAATTTTTTCCAATTTAGGAACTTGCATTGAAGAGGTATATTGAAATTGTTTTTGCAAAGCCGGAACCACTTCGGCTTTATATTTTTCTTTTAAACGTGGTTTATATGTAGTTGTTGCCATTATTTAATTGCCTCTTTTGTTTTGCGAGAGATACGCACTAATTTGTTAGTTTTTTCGTCTAATTTACGACCAATTCGAACAGTTTTACCACCTTCTAATAACATTAAGTTAGAGATATGGATTGGCCCTTCTTTTTTTACAATACCACCATTAGTGTTTTTAGCATTTGGCTTTTCGCTTTTGCTAATCATATTAACACCTTCAACAATGGCACGTAATTTCGCAATATCTATTGAAACGATTTTACCTTGAGAACCTCTAGACTCGCCAGAAATTACTTTAACAGTATCGCCTTTTTTTAATTTTATTTTTGACATTTTAATCTCCTTTTAAATATTAAAGCACTTCGGGTGCTAATGAAATAATTTTCATAAATGATTTATCGCGTAATTCACGGGCAACTGGTCCGAAAATACGTGTACCACGAATTTCATCTGTTGCATTTAATAATACTACTGCATTATCGTCAAAACGAATATAAGAACCATCTGCACGGCGAATTTCTTTTTTAACTCTAACTACAACAGCTTTACTAACTGTTCCTTTTTTTACGTTCCCACTTGGTAAAGCATGCTTTACTGTAACTACTACTTTATCGCCAATTGAAGCGTAACGTTTTTTTGTACCACCTAACACTCTAATAACCAACACTTCTTTTGCGCCGCTATTGTCTGCTACTGTTAATCTTGATTCGTTTTGTACCATTTTTTCTTTTTCTTATTTACGATTAGCAAAATTATTTAACTTTTTCTAAAACTTCAACTAAGCGCCAGTTTTTTGTTTTGCTTAATGGGCGAGTCTCTGCAATTTTAACGGTATCTCCAATACTACATTCGTTTTTCTCGTCATGAGCAACGAAAGTTGATGTTTTATTAAGGAATTTACCATATTTTGGATGTTTTACTTTACGCATAACGGCAACAACAATGCTTTTTTCCATTTTATTGCTTTTTACAATCCCAACTTTTTCTTTTCTTAAGTTACGTTCTTCCATGGTTTTGCTTATTTTTTAGTTATTGCTAATTTAGTGCGTTTAGTTTGTTCTGTTAATAAACGAGCTACGTTACGGCGGTTGAAGCGGATAACTGACGGATTTTCAACAGGTGAAATGGCATGGTTTAAAGTTTGTTTGTTTAAACCTGCTTTTTCTTCTTTTATTTTATCGATAAGTTCTACATCCGAGAAACTTATTATGTCTTTATTTTTCATTTTAATTTTACTTTTTTATTTTTATTATTTAGTTCTAATTTTTAGAACCTGTAATCAAAATTAACTAAAGTAACGGTTTAATTAAAAATGACTAATATATTAATTATTATTTAGTTACAACAGCTTCAACATAATCTCTTCGTACTATAAATTTAGTTACAATTGGTAATTTTTGTGCTGCCAAACGTAAAGCTTCTTTTGCTGTTTCTAGAGGAACACCTTCAGCTTCAAACAAAATACGACCGCGTTTAACAGGAGCCATCCAATATTCAGGTGCACCTTTACCTTTACCCATACGAACCTCAGCTGGTTTTGAAGTTACCGGTCGATCAGGAAAAATACGAATCCAAACTTGACCTTCACGTTTCATAAAACGAGTAAGTGCTTGACGGGCAGATTCGATTTGACGAGAAGTCATACGACATTCTGCCATTGCTTTTATTCCAAATGAACCAAAGGCTAATTCGTGGCCACGTTTTGCGTCGCCTTTGATTTTCATTTTTTGTGATTTTCTAAATTTTGTTCTTTTTGGTTGTAACATGACCTATAATTTATTTAATTCGGTTATTTATCTTTTCTTTCAGTTTTTTTGCGACCACCAAATTTTGGTCTATCGCCACGGTCGTTATCTCTTCTTTCGCTACCGCCTTGAGATTTTTTCTCACGTAAGTCTCCTCCGTTTGGAGATAAATCACGTTTTCCATAAATCTCACCACGACAAATCCAGACTTTAATTCCGATACGTCCATAAGATGTATGTGCCTCAGCTATAGCGTAATCGATATCGGCTCTTAAAGTATGCAAAGGTGTTCTTCCTTCTTTATAACCTTCAGTACGTGCCATCTCTGCACCGCCTAAACGACCACTAACCTTAATTTTAATTCCTTCGGCACCTAAACGCATGGTACTAGCCATAGACATTTTTGCAGCACGGCGAAAAGAAATACGCCCTTCAATTTGACGAGCAATACTATCAGCAACTAAACGAGCATCTAACTCCGGACGCTTAATTTCAAAAATATTGATTTGAACGTCTTTTTTAGTTAATTTTTTAATTTCTTCTTTTAATTTATCTACTTCTTTACCACCTTTTCCAATAATAATTCCCGGACGGGCAGTATTAATAGTTACGGTAATTAATTTTAAAGTACGTTCGATTACAATTTTAGAAATGCTACCTTTTGCTAAACGTGCTTTTAAGTAGTTACGGATTTTATCGTCTTCAACTAATTTATCTGCATAGTCGTTGCCGCCATACCAGTTAGAATCCCATCCTTTAATGATTCCTAATCTAATACCTATTGGATTTACTTTTTGTCCCATTTCTTATTTAATATTTTTTGTATCTAAAATTAAAGTTACGTGATTTGAACGTTTGCGAATACGATATCCTCGTCCTTGAGGTGCAGTGCGTAAACGTTTTTGCATTAATGCGCTGTCTACCATTATTTCTTTTACAAACAACACACCTTCTTCAGCACGTTGATTGCTTTTTGCTTCATAATTTGCAATAGCAGATTTTAATAATTTTTCTAAACGTCCTGAAGCTTCGCGCGTATTAAACTTTAATACATTTAAAGCTAAATAAGCATCCATACCTCTTACTAAATCAGCTACTTGACGCATTTTACGCGGCGAAGTAGGGCAACTATTTAATTTTGCAAAAAAAGTTGTTTTATTTTCTTCTTTGCGTTTTTCGGCTACTAATCTTTTTCTTTTTCCCATGGCTACAAATTATTTCTTATTATGGCCAGCGTGACCTTTAAATACACGGGTTGGCGCAAATTCTCCTAATTTATGCCCTACCATATTCTCGGTTACATACACCGGAATAAATTTTGCACCGTTATGTACAGCAAATGTATGCCCTACAAATTCTGGTGGAATAGTTGAACGACGAGCCCAAGTCTTAATTGCAGACTTTTTATTGCCGGTGTTCATTTTGTCCACTTTACCTGCCAAATTATGGTCGATAAAGGGTCCTTTTTTTAATGATCTTGCCATTTGTTTTGTTTTTAGTTTTGAAATCCAATATCATCCTTCAGCTGCGCTCAGGATGACACTGAACCATTAAACGTTAATTATTATTTTTTTCTTCTTTCAATAATGTGTTTATTACTTGCTTTTGCTTTGTAGCGAGTTTTTAAACCTTTAGCTAACAAGCCTTTACGAGAACGTGGGTGACCACCAGATGCACGCCCTTCGCCACCACCCATTGGATGATCTACAGGGTTCATAGCTACTGGACGAGTACGAGGACGTTTTCCTAACCAACGGCTACGACCTGCTTTACCTGAAACTTCTAAGCTATGATCAGGGTTTGAAACCGAACCAATTGTAGCTTTACACGTAATTAAAATCATACGTGTTTCGCTTGAAGGCATACGTAACGTTGCATATTTACCTTCGCGAGCTGTAAGTTGAGCATACGAACCGGCAGAACGAGCCATTGCAGCACCTTGCCCCGGACGTAATTCGATGTTATGAATTACAGTTCCTAAAGGAATATTAGAAAGTAAAAGCGTGTTTCCAATTTCGGGAGTAGCATCTTTACCAGACATTATTTTTTGTCCTACTTTAATACCATGAGGCGCAATTATATAACGCTTTTCTCCGTCCTTGTAATGAATTAATGCAATACGTGCGGTACGATTAGGATCGTATTCTACTGTTGCAACTGTTCCTTCAATACCATCTTTATCACGTTTAAAGTCAATTATACGATATGATTTTTTATGACCACCGCCAATATAGCGCATTGTCATTTTGCCAGAATCGTTACGTCCACCTGAATTATTAATTTTAGCAATTAAACTTTTTTCAGGTTTATCCGTAGTTATCTCTTTAAAATCCGAAGAAATTTTGTAGCGTAACGTTGGTGTTAGTGGTCTATATTTTTTTAATCCCATTTTAAATTTCGTCTAAAAAATTAAATATTTGCGTAAAAATCAATTGTTTCGCCTTGTTTTAAAGTAACTATTGCTTTTTTGTTGCGATTTACTCGTCCAACAGCAACGCCACGAGTTGTATTACGTGTTTTTACTTTACCAACATATTGCTGCGTATTTACCGAAGTAACTTTAACACCATACATTAATTCTACAGCTGCTTTTATTTCTATTTTATTTGCCTCTTTTGCTACTACAAAACCATAGCGATTAAACTTTTCGGCTTGTGGAGTCATTTTTTCAGTAATGATAGGCTTTATTAAAATTCCCATTTTAATTTTGTTTATTTAATATTGTTTCAATAACTTTAATTGAGCTTTCTGCAAGTATAACTGTTTCTGCATGTAAAATATCGTAAGTATTTATATCAGAGGCATTTATAACTTTGGTGCCTTGCAAATTGCGGGACGATAAATATACGTTTTTATTTACACCGCCTAACACTAAAAGTGTTTTTTTGTCAGACAAGTTTAAATTTTTGATTAAATCAACGTAATTTTTTGTTTTAGGTGCTTCAAAATTAAAATCTTCTAAAACTGTAATAGCGTTTTCTTTTGCTTTATATGTTAAGGCAGAAATACGGGCTAAAGATTTAACTTTTTTGTTAATTTTGAAAGAATAATCGCGAGGGCGAGGACCAAATGCACGACCACCACCAACAAACACCGGTGATTTCATTGAACCTGCACGGGCGCCACCTGTACCTTTTTGGCGTTTTAATTTTTTAGTGGTGCGAGATATCTCTGCGCGTTCTTTAGATTTATGAGTACCTTGACGTTGGTTAGCTAAATGCTGTTTAACATCTAAGTATATACAATGATCATTTGGTTCAGCCGAATAAATAGCGTCAACTAAGTCAACTTTTTTGGCTGTTTTTTTACCACTTATGTTTAATACTTCTATTTCCATGACTATTTTTCGATTAAAACGTAAGACCCTTTAGCACCTGGAACTGAACCTTTAATTAAGATTACATTTTTTTCGGGCATAATTTTTATAATTTCCAAGTTTTGGATTTTTTTGCGGTTTCCACCCATTCTACCTGCCATTCGATGGCCCGGCATTACACGAGATGGATCGGAAGATGCACCTAATGAACCAGGAGCACGCTCTCTATCGTGCTGTCCGTGAGATTTGTTAGCGTGACCAACACCGGCAAAGCCGTAACGTTTTACAACGCCTTGAAATCCTTTACCTTTAGATGTACCAACTACGTCTACAAAATCGCCTTGAGCAAATTCTTCAACAGTAATAATATCTCCTAAATTTTTTCCTTCTTCAAAAGAACGAAATTCAACTACTTTACGTTTTGGCGTTGTTTTTGCCAACTCAAAGTGTTTCTTCATAGCAGCTGATGTGTTTTTTTCTTTTTTCTCATCAAACGACAACTGAAGTGCTGTGTATCCGTCTTTATCATTGGTTTTTACTTGCGTAACAACGCAAGGACCTGCTTCAATAACTGTGCATGGTAAGTATTTACCAGAGGCATCGAAGAAGCTAGTCATTCCTACTTTTTTACCAATTATACCTGACATTTTTTTATTTATTTTTGTTTATTAATTTTTTTATTTTAGCTTTCCTTAGTTGGGTTTTGTTTCCTCTCCCGCCTTTTGAACACCCCCTCAACGATGGAGATAGATCGCTATACTTTAATTTCTACTTCTACACCACTTGGTAATTCTAATTTCATTAAGGCATCAACAGTTTTTGAAGAGGAACTGTAAATGTCTAATAAGCGCTTATAAGAACATAATTGAAATTGGTCACGCGCTTTTTTATTAACGTGTGGCGATTTTAAAACTGTGAAAATTCTCTTATTAGTTGGTAATGGAATTGGACCATTAACAACGGCACCTGTAGCTTTTACAGTTTTAACGATTTTTTCGGCAGACTTGTCAACCAGATTAAAATCGTATGATTTAAGTTTTATTCTAATTCGTTGGCTCATTGTAAAGAACGTGGTTTTTAATTATTATATATTTATGCGTTTTCTGTTTTCTTACCTTTTGCTTTTGCAATTACATCAGCGGCAATGTTATTTGGTGCTTCGTTATAATGGCTAAACTCCATTGTTGAAGTAGCACGACCTGAAGTTAAAGTACGTAACTGGGTTACATAACCAAACATCTCAGATAAAGGTACTTTTGCTTTAATAACTTGTGCGTTACCCTTGCTATCCATTCCTTCAATTTGTCCACGACGACGGTTTAAGTCACCTACTACATCACCCATGTTTTGTTCTGGCGTTAAAACCTCAACTTTCATAATAGGCTCAAGTAAAACTGGTTTACAATTAGGTAAAGCTTCGTGGAAACACGTGCGAGCACAAATTTCAAATGATAAAGCATCCGAGTCAACCGCATGGTAGGAACCGTCGGTTAATACAACTTTTAAGCCAACTAAAGGATAACCTGCTAAAACACCATTATTTAATGAGTTTTTAAATCCTTTTTCAACTGCAGGGATAAATTCGCGAGGAATATTACCACCACTAATTTCGTTTACAAACTGTAATTCGCCTTTCGACATATCCCAATCAGCATCTACAGGTCCTAATGTTACACGAATATCGGCAAATTTACCGCGTCCACCCGATTGTTTTTTGTAAACTTCACGGTGGTTAATAGTAGATGTAATAGATTCTTTGTAAGCAACCTGAGGCGCACCTTGGTTAACTTCAACTTTAAATTCGCGTTTTAAACGGTCAACAATAATTTCTAAATGTAACTCGCCCATTCCTGAGATAATGGTTTGACCGGAATCTTCGTCAGTTTTTACACGGAAAGTGGGGTCTTCTTCAGCTAATTTATTTAATCCTACTCCTAAACGGTCTAAATCACCTTGAGTTTTTGGCTCAATAGCAATACCGATTACAGGTTCAGGAAAATTCATGGCTTCCAATACAATCGGATTTTTTTCATCACACAAAGTATCGCCAGTACGAATATCTTTAAAACCAACAACTGCACCAATATCTCCGGCTTCTAAAAATTCAACCGGATTTTGTTTGTTAGCATGCATTTGAAAAATACGAGAAATACGTTCTTTGTTACCAGACCGAGTGTTTAAAACGTAAGAACCTGCATCTAAACGACCAGCATAAGCACGAATAAAACACAAACGCCCTACAAAAGGATCGGTAGCAATTTTAAATGCTAATGCTGTAAATGGTTGGGTAACATCAGGTTTGCGACTAATTTCTTCACCAGTATCTGGATGAATACCTTTTGTTTCCGGTTTATCTAAAGGACAAGGCATTAATTCCATTACTAAATCTAACATTGTTTGTACACCTTTATTTTTAAAAGATGAACCACACACCATTGGTACAATTTTATTTGCAATACATGCTTTACGCAATGCATCTAATACTTCTCTTTCTGTAATTGTTTCAGGAGCGTCGAAAAACTTTTCCATGATTTTATCATCAAATTCAGAAACGGCTTCTAACATTTTCTCTCTCCACTCCGTTGCTTCCTCTAACATATCGGCAGGAATAGGAACTTCTTTATAAGTCATTCCTTTATCTTCTTCGTTCCAAACCATTCCGCGGAAGTTGATTAAATCAACCACACCAATAAATGTTTCTTCTGCGCCAATTGGTAATTGTAATGGAACTGCATTACCACCTAAAATTTCGCGGGTTTGTTTAACTACTGCTAAAAAATCGGCTCCTTGACGATCCATTTTATTAACAAAACCTAAACGGGTAACATTGTAATTATCGGCTAAACGCCAGTTGGTTTCAGATTGAGGTTCAAAACCATCAACTGCTGAAAACAAAAACACTAAACCATC
>JAYVGH010000132.1:0-1829 GCA_043772435.1 Bacteroidota bacterium | reverse complement strand
ACACCATGTTGTAATTCTCCTAAACTAAGATCGTTTATGGTATTATATATCAGGTTATGGTCAATTCGTCCCCACTGTAAATCTTGTCCAAATACATCTATTGCTCCGCTATCTCCACTTCTACGCAAGTAATTAAATATGGTGTTATGATGTATTCTAAATTGGTATCTATTGTTTACATTACTATTTTGACCATATCTGAAGTTAATAGCCATAATTGTTGTATTACTAATTGTATTGTTTGCTATTTCAAAATCTTGTGCAACAAAACCAGTATTTACTGCACCAGAATTTGAACACATATAGTTTGTATTAGTAATGGTGTTATTTAATATTTTATTTCCAAAGCCAGATACGCTTAACGCAGAAGTTGCAGAAAACTCTAAATTACAATTACGAATAATATTGTTGCGCCCACTAATTACAAAACCAGACCAAGCGTAATGCTGATTTTGCCAATTGCCAGCAAAGTTTGTTTGGTGCGATACGTATTTTGCATTTATACCATCAATTACAATATCATGTGCGTCTTCAATTATTGTTCTATTTGTAAATGCATTAATATCGGTAATAATAGCACAAGCAAATAAATTAAAATTTTTAATTGTATAGTTTGCTTTAGTTGTTGTGGCAAAAAAACTAAAATAACGTTGTTTTGCCTCTATAACATTAGTTCCCGAAACCATTTCGCTAGGTGCTGTGCCATTTGGTGTTTTAATATAAACTGTAGTACCATTTTTCCACCATTCGCCATTGCTTAACAAAGCATTTACGCCACCAGTTGTATTTACCCCTTCAACAGTTGGGTTAAATAAAAAATATTCGGTTTTATTATTTAAGCCCCAAGGTTGTGCACCTAACCTTGGGGTGTCTCCAAAATTTACGGTTATTGTATGAGCCGCTTGGTTAGTAGATGTTACAACACCAGTCCAACCTTGCCCATCATTTTGGTGGTTTGATAAATTTACCCAAATCTCTGCACCAACCCATCTTCCATTAGGTTCGCTAAATGCGGCATCGGTAAAAGTAAAATTTGTACCCGATACGGTTACGGCATCAACAATTGCTGTGGTAGGCATTATTATATCAGTAGATGTTTGATCAGGCCAACGGGCAAGTTCAATCATTTTACCATCCGAAAACAATTGGTTTGTACCAAAATTCCCGTTTAAATCCCAATTCATGGTGGTTTGGTAGGTGGTTCCGGTTGTTAAAACCCAACCAAATAGCAAATTGGTTCCGTTTATAGTTACCACTTCATTATTATAGGGTTGATAGGTTACACCATCTGCTTTTAAGTCTACCGCCTCGCGGTAAACGCCTGCCCGTACATATACAATATCTCCAGATTGGGCAACATCGGCTGCTTTTTGTATAGTTAAAAACGGAGAGGTGAGTGTTAAACCATCGGCAGTATTGTTTCCATTAGTTGCAACATAATAATTGCTAGCATAGCTGAAGGTTGCATGTATTATACAATACAGGCAAAGCATAAGTTTTTTTCTCATTCTTTACTTTGGTTAGTGGTTTAAAACTGGTTTATATTACAATAATCGGCTAAAGTTAAGACAATTGAAAATTTATCTCACACATTATTTTATTACTTAATATTTAACTTATTAAAAGCCGTTTAAGTAACATAAAATTAAATATTCTAGACTTTAAAAATACGTTTTTAAATTAATTTATCTTACAAATTTATTTTTTTAAAACTTTATTAGAGCCTAAACTTTTACCATTAGAATTGAATATAGTTAAAATATACCAACCAGCAACTTGGCTTTGCATTGCAATACTATCATTTTTTTGCACTTTTAAACTTTTATTAT
>JAYVGH010000131.1:0-25693 GCA_043772435.1 Bacteroidota bacterium | reverse complement strand
CCATCGCCATTAAAATCGCCAGTTGTTAATGCTTGAGGATTTGCTCCAACCCCCGGTGTGCCAGCTGTTGTAAAACAAACGGGAGTTAATTGCGCGTTTAATTTAATAATTAGCACACAAAATAATACAACTAATTTTTTCATACTATTTAATTTTTAATAAACTTAATTACGGTTTGCTTACTACCCTCGCTTAGTTTTAATTGATAAATCCCATTTGGTAATTCTTTAATATTTATTGTAGTAGTTTGATTTTGAATATTAGTTGTTTGCACTACCTGCCCCAATACATTTATTATTGATAATTGATAATTGAAGATTGATAATTTTGTAAATCAACATTCAAAATATCATTAGTGGGGTTAGGAAACACTCTAACAACTTTATTCAAATAACTTATATCTTTAATGCCCACCGCAGCACACGTACTAGTAAAACAGCCATTACTATCTGCCTTTACTAACCAAAATTTTTGTTGAAGCCCGCTGCCAAATGTATAACTGCTAATATTGGCGGCAAAGCCCCCATCGGCAGTTAAAATTAGTTGGTTGGGGCTGGCTTGGTCAGCAGCATTAGGCGTATTAAAATAAATACTTTTTAAACTATCTAAATTACTATTTACCCACAATACATCGCCTATATTATTAACTGTATTAATAGGTATGTTAGCACCTGTGCCACCCCCTACTAATATAGTGCCGTTAGGTTTTTGGACAAGAGTAATACTACCATTAGAGTTTGCTTCACAATTATAAAGTTTATGCTTTATTTTAGCACCGGTAGTGCCATTAAAATTATACACTAATTTTCTGGTTTTACCTGAGCTTGTATACAAGCCGCCACAAGCTAAATAAGTTCCGTCTT
Source organism: Bacteroidota bacterium (assembly GCA_043772435.1). Classification (GTDB taxonomy): domain Bacteria; phylum Bacteroidota; class Bacteroidia; order B-17B0; family Aurantibacillaceae; genus Aurantibacillus. Next base: position 24,830 of record JAYVGH010000131.1, on the reverse strand, counting down.
GCAATTGAATAAAATCTTGTATTTGATGATTGTTAAAACCTAATACGTTTGTATTAACGTCATATTGCTTAACCACATTAGTATCAATACGCAATACAAAACCATTTTGTGAGCCATTGTCTTTAACACCAACTGTAATAAAATCATTATCAGTAATTTTTAGTATTTTTTGATATAAAAATAACGTATTACTACTCCACGTTGTATTAATCCATTTATGCCATTTGTAATTACCGTTTTTATCAACTTTCATCATAAAAGGCTTACTATACAATGTAGTACCTAACAAATAATATCTAAAACCAAAGCTAATTATGCTACTGTCTTGCAATTCTATGCTACAAAGTAGGTAGGTTGTGTCTCCTGGTTGTTTATACATTTTTGTCCACAAAGTATCGCCCGTAGTATGATTTACACGCGCCATACAGGCACTAAAATAATCTAAGCCTAATACATATTGCCCTGTAAATAGTACATTGTTGTTTTTTAATTTAATATAAGCTTGGTTACCAGTGCCATTTGTAAACATTAAATTATTAGGGCTATTAAATTGTTTTTGGTATTTTATGTTGCCAATACTATCAACCCTAACAATGCCCAAACCTTGGTTTATAGTGGGCGTATTTACTACCCCGCACAGTATATAATCGTTATTTACAGTAAACGCATTTACACTTAAATAACTGCAAGTGCTTGCATTGGTATCAAAAAAATCGTACTGTTTACTAAATCTAATAGGGTTTTGACTATAACTTGAGTAGTATAATATTAATAAAAAACCTATAATTTTTTTAAACATTATTTTATTACAACTAATTTTTGACTATTTACTATGCTATTGTTGCATACCAAATTTACAAAATAAATGCCAGCTTTCAGATTAGCAGTGTTTTACTGAGTCCATTTTTATGATAAATATAGCGGAGAGCTTCATATCAAATATATAAAATAAAGCGTGTAAATGCAAATAAGGACTATTATTATGATGTTAAGAAATTAAGAGAAATGACTGCAAACGTTAACAAATAAAAAGATTTAGGAAATTGTTAAAAAACAAAATTCTTAACCAACAAAGCAAAAGAATTACCTATACACATCAATTAAATATAGTAAACTGCCAATGGCTGCGGCGCCTAGTTCCAACTCGCGTTTGTTTACTTTATCAAAGGTATCCTGGGCGGTATGGTGTATGTCAAAATAACGCTGGCTATCGGGCTCAAAGCCAATACAGGGCACACCTAATTTTTCGAGGTCAATTAAGTCGGCACCGCCACCTTCTTGTCCAATTTTTTCAATAAAATAAGGTTGTAGTAATTTTTTAAACCCACTTACCAAATTATAAAGTCCTTTTAAGGTATCTACATTAAAGCCTCTGGGCGTATAACCTCCGGCATCGGTTTCAATAGCAGCAATATGCGTTTCGTAATGTTCTTTTGCAAATTTGGCGTAGGCAAAGCCGCCTGCCAAACCGTTTTCCTCGTTCATAAAGGCTACGGCGCGTATGCTGTGTTTTGGTTTAATGCCTAAATATTTATACATAGCTAACACATCTATGCTTTGTACTACACCTGCACCATCGTCGTGCGCGCCTTGCCCATTATCCCAACTATCCAAATGCCCACCGGTAATAATGTATTCGGTTGGCTTTAGGCTGCCTGTAATTTGCCCTACCACATTGTAGCTTAACACATCGGGTAGTTTTTGGCAATAGGTTTCAATGTATAGCTGCAATCCGTTATCTTTACTTAAGGCTTTATGCAAGGTGTCAGCAGCTTTATAACTAATGGCAATGCTTGTAATTTTTGTTTTGCTAATGGTGCTGTCGTAATTCATATTCCCTGTATGTGGCTCATCGTCGGCCACCGACGTCATGCTGCGCACAACACTAGCTATTGCGCCGTATTTAGCGGCATAGCTGGCACCTTTACTTCGGTACTTTACAGTTTCGCCATACGAAGTACCTGTTTTAATATTGGCTTGGTTAAAAAATACATTGTAAAAAACAATATTGCCTTTAATTTTAGCTTCGCCCAATTTTTCTAATTCTTCAAAACTACTTACTTCAATAACTTTTGCACTAACACCTTTATGCCCTGTACCTACCGAGCTTCCGAGGGCGATGCAATTTAAGGGAACAATTAATTTAAGTTTTTCGGAGATAAGTTTACACACTTCTTTTTTACCGCGCACCCAATGGGGCACCATGCAGGGTTGCATAATTACCGTATCGGCGCCTGCTAAATACATTGCTTTTTTTGCCCAGGCAACGGCATCTTCTGCTTGTTTGCTACCGCTTAAACGTCCGCCAATTTTTGTGCTTAGGTATTCTAAATTTTTATAGCCATTACTTTTGGTTAAATAAAAATCGTAAATTTTACGTAGGGTTATTGAATCCTGATTTTGGGAGAAGGAAATAGTTGTTATAAAAAATACTGCTAAGATTATAATAACACTTCGACTAAGTTTATCTTGAGCGTAGCCGAAAGGCTCAGTGTGACGGTTAAGCCTGACGTTAATTTTCATCATCATTTAATTACTAATTGGTTTACTAATTTATAACCGCAGTATTTATTAATTTCGTTAATAACGTTTTCTTTCTTAAATGATAAATCGTGTTTTAATGCGGCAGAAGTTAGCGTTACAAAAATAATAGATTCGTTAAAATAAATTTCGTTGGTACTGTTTGCAATAATATCTCCAACAATATCTTTCCAATTATTTTTAATAGCGTGTTGCGATATTTTTACATCTAACTTTTCTTGTTTAAAAAGTTGGTTAATGGCATCGCCCAATTTTATAAGATTGGTTTTTCTTCTCACTACGGTGTTTTTCTTTCAAATACTAAAACGTAACTCGGCGTTTTTGGCTGGTAGTTTAAGGCTGCTTCTTTCCAGGTATAATTACTTTGTTGCCCGTCTGCCATCTCTATAACGCCCACCACTTTATAATTTTCGGCAATGTATTTGTTAGCCCATTCAAACACATATTTATCGGTATTTGGTTGCACCAATAACGACAATTGATGATTAAAAAACACAATATAGCGCGGTTTTGCTTTTTCGGTATCGCGTACAAATTCGCGCTGCCATTCCTTGTGCATTGGTACATTATTTACAACAGCCGTAAAATAAGCGTGGCGAGAAGGCGATTTCTTTTTTGTGTAAAAATATATTTGCGGTTCAGAGCCAATCAGTACAATATTATCTTCAGGTTTGGAATTGGCATTAATAAAATTACCAATCTCCATTGCCTCCGGGAAAGGATTGTTACCATAAACTTGTCTTAAAATTAATTCGTAATTAGGGTGAAAGTAATACGATTTTAAAGCGTTAATGTGGCTAAACGTAAGTATAGCAAAAATTGATAAGTAAACATATCTTAAATTTAATTTACCTAACTTAATTTTACTTTCAAAAGCTGTAATAATGCAGTGATAGGTTAAACCTGCTATTATTGCAACACCGGGAATAGTTTGTATCCAATAATGACCGTAAAAATAAAACCCCGGTACAATGGTTAAAAACGAAAAAGCTAAAACTGTAATACCAAATGCTTTTAATTGAAAAGGAACAGAGCGGAATAAACATACGCCAATTGCTAATACGGCATGGATCCATAAAAATTTATGATTTTGAACAATGGCATCGCGAGTGTACTTAAAGTATTTTAAGCCTTCTTCCATTGGCATACCTGTTGCATAAGCTCGGGAGTGTTCGTAGGTCCAATAAATCATTTCTTTAAAAGAACCTTTAAAATAAATAATTGAAAAAAATATGGCTATAATGCTTAATCCGCCAACTGAATACGCCAACAAATTTTTAAAAAAGGGTTTAAAAAGTTTTGGTTTTTTTGAAAAAATAAAATCTAAAATCACAATTAATCCGCCCCAAAGCGCCATAAACACACCTGTTGTTTTTACCATAAAGGCAAGGCCCATGGCTATGCCCATTAATAAAAAATAATACCATTTGTTATTTTTTTTAGTGAGTGCGTAAAAAAACAAGCCCATGCTTGTAAAAAATGCCACACCATGTTCAGACTGAACTGTAAAACCACTTAAGTTAGGTGTTAACGATATAAACGCAAAAGTTGTAGCTGCAATAATACCTGCAATGGGCGAAAATAATTTTTTAGCAGCATGGTAAATAAATATTATGCTAATAATATTTACATACATAAAACCTGTATGCATACCTTTTACTGTTTCGCCAAACAGGGCAACAATTAAACCGTAAAAATAAAACAAGCCGGGAAATTTAATTTCGTAAAAATCTTTATAAGGTATTTTTCCTTCTAAAATTAAAGTACCAAAATAACTGTAAATACCCTCGTCGCGCTCAAATGGCATTAATAAAAATTTTGAGCGAATGGTATATATTAAAAGAATTAAAATTGCCAACAGGGCAGTACATATTTTTTCTTCGCCTGAAAACGTAAAGGTTTTGCCTGCAATTTTAAAACTACTGCTTAAAAGTAAATTTGGAGTTGTAGTTTGAGGTTTAGTTACTGTAGCTGTTTTTGCCATAAAAAAATTAAATACTTTTTTTTATAAAGTTATACGTTTCTGCAATACCTTTTTGTATGGGAGTAAAATTAAAATGAGGTATTGCGTTTTTTAGTTTTGTATTATCAAGGTCAATTGCCGTGTTATCGCTTTGGCGTTGGTTTTCATAGTGCACTTCAAATTTTTCGGTTACACATTGTTTAATTAAATCAACTATTTGATTAATTGTTAAACTATCGTCTGAAGATAAATTATAAATCTCTGAACCATTACTATTATTAGTTAATGATAAGCTTAACAACTCCGCCACATCTTTTACATAAATGTAATTACGAAGGTTATTACCATCGCCAAAAATTTTAATTTTTTGTTCGCAAATAATTTTTTCTAAAAAAGTATTAATCATTCCTAAACCTTTGCTGGTATCTTGCCCGTTACCGTAAACATTAGAAATACGAAAAATATCGTAATTAATATTGTGTTTGGTTTTGTAGTATAATAAAAAATTTTCGATTGCTAACTTTGTAATACCATAAGGCGAAAACGGATTTTTATTAAAATTTTCGTCTACTTTTTTAGTAGTTGTACCATAAACGGTGCCTGCACTGCTTAAATACACAATTTTTTTTATGGATAATTTCGCGAGACATTCGGCAAAATTTAAAAATGGTGTAAGGTTTTTTTCAATATCCACCAGCGGATTAGCCCAACTGTTTGCCGGAATTGTTTCGGAGGCTAAATAATAAACTATATCTATATTTTTGAAGTAAGCACAATTTTGCTGGTTATTTAATAAATCGATTTGCTTATAATTTACGTCGTTCTTAAAAATACTTTTCTCACTTCGGCCAAATAAATGCAAATTAATAGTGGTGTTTTGTAACAATAAATTAGTTAAATGGCTACCAATAAAGCCGTTGCTTCCTATTATAGCTACGTTTAAACTACTCATACATTTATAGTTTTTTCAATAACTACATAAGGGCGGTTGCGCACCTCGTCGTAAATCCGTACAATGTATTCGCCAATAATACCAAGGCAAATAAGTATTAACGAACTAAAAAACGAAATTAAAATGGCCAGGGTTGCAAAACCTTTGGTTTCAATGCCTTTAAAAAAATAGCCATACAACGTTAATAAAGTATATATTGTTGCAAAGCCAAAACCAACAAAACCAATTACTGTAATTAAGCGAATGGGTGCACTCGAAAACGAAAAAATACCATCTACTGCAATTTTTAAAAGTTTTTTTAAGGTATAGCCGCTTTGTCCGTCAATTCTCGCACTACGGTCATACTCAACGCCAATTTGCTTAAAGCCTACCCAAGCGCGTATGCCGCGTAAAAACGGATTTTGCTCTTGAAGCTTTAGCATATTATCAACAACATGCTTTTTCATTACACAAAAATCACCGCTATCAATAGGGATATGAATGTCGCTCATGCCTTTTAAAATGCGGTAAAAACTGCTGTAAGCCAAGCGTTTTATTAACGATTCTTTTCGCTTTTTGCGCACACCGTAGGCTACGTCATAACCCTTATCGAGTTGCGCAAAAAATTGTGGCAATAATGAGGGCGGGTCTTGTAAATCATCGTCAATAATGGCAATATAGTCACCGCTGCAATGGCTTAATGCTGTTTTTACAGCAATTTGATGCCCAAAATTTTTAGATAATTTAATACCTTTTATGTAGGGGTATTGTTTACTTAATTCTTCTATTTTTTCGTAGCTTTTATCACGGCTGCCGTCATCTACCAAAACAAGCTCCAAATCCCAGTTACTCTGCCGACGTTGAACATCAATAGCTTCTAACAACAAATTCATAAATGCCGCCGAATTATAAATCGGCACTAATATTGATATTTTTTTACCCATTAATTAAGTAGGCTAATATACTTTATTATTTTTTATTGCCCACGTTATAAATTTTAAAAAATAAATTATACATTCGTAACTTAAGTACAATTTTTAATAAGAAATGAAAGTAGTTATTTTAGCAGGAGGTTTGGGTACTCGCATCTCGGAAGAAACGACCATTAAACCTAAACCTATGATTGAAATAGGCGGTAAACCAATTATTTGGCATATAATGAAAATATATGCGCACTATGGTTTTAACGAATTTGTAGTGTGCTTAGGCTACAAAGGACATTTAATTAAAGAATATTTTATTAATTATTTTTTATATAATTCAGATATAACCGTAGAATTAGAAAAAAATGTAGTAGATGTACATTTTACAAATTCAGAATCGTTTAAGGTTACATTAGTAGATACAGGTGTTGATACAAATACTGCAGGACGAATTAAACGCATTCAAAAACATGTAAAAGACGAAACATATATGCTAACTTATGGCGATGGGGTTGCAGACATTGATATAAATGAACTTTTAAAATTTCACAAAACCAACGGCAAATTAGCTACCTTAACTTCTATTCAATTACCCGGTAAATTTGGTAATATTGAAACCTCTGATGCTGGAATTGTAACTAAATTTCAGGAAAAACCCGAAGGAGATGGCGTTTGGATTAATGGTGGTTTTTTTGTTTTAGAGCCGGGTATTTTCAAGTATCTAAATGAAAATATGGATAAAATACAATGGGAAAAAAAACCATTAATTGATATTGCAAACGATGGTCAATTATGCGCCTACCGCCACAATGGCTTTTGGAAATGTATGGATGCCATGCGCGATAAAATTGAATTAGAAGAATTTTGGGATAATACAAAAGCCCCTTGGAAAATATGGTAATGGAAAATATTTTAATAATTGGAAACTTAGGTTACATAGGCCCTGTAGCGGTAAAGTATTTAAAAAAACAATATCCCAATTCGTTAATTTCAGGATACGATATTGGTTTCTTTGTTCAAAATTACACGCAGAACGGTTTTGTAGGCGAAACACTTTTAGATAAACAATACTATGGCGATGTGCGTAATTTTGATGATAAAATTTTAAAAGGCTTTGATGCAGTTGTGTATTTAGCGGCAATTTCAAACGACCCAATGGGTAACGTTTACGAAAAACCAACTTTAGACATTAATTACAAAGCGGCTATTACCATTGCTAAAAAAGCAAAACAACAAGGTGTAAAAGCTTTTGTATTTGCAAGCAGTTGCAGTGTGTATGGTTTTGCCGATACTGAGGCAAGAACCGAAACATCAGAAGTAAATCCGTTAACCGCTTATGCAAAGAGTAAAGTATTTGCCGAAAAAGAATTAGAACCAATTGCAGACGCTACCTTTAAAATTACATGTTTACGATTTGCTACAGCCTGTGGTTTTAGCGATAGATTGCGTTTGGATTTAGTTTTAAACGATTTTGTAGCCGCAGCCATTGTAGATAAAAAAATTACCATTTTAAGCGATGGCACACCTTGGCGCCCATTAATACACGTAAAAGATATGAGCCGTGCTATGGATTGGGCAATGAATAGAACTGAAGGCGGTAATTATTTGGTAATAAATACCGGCAGTAATGTTTGGAATTACCAAGTAAAGGAACTTGCCTTTGCAGTACAAAAATTATTTAACGGAATAGATATTGACATAAATACTAATGCTCAGCCCGATAAACGTTCGTATAAAGTAAGTTTTAATTTATATGAAAAAATGGCCCCAAACCATCAGCCTCAAGTTAGTTTAATAGAAGCGGTTAACGGTTTAAAAGAGGGTTTAGAAGCAATTGAATTTAAGGATACTAATTTTCGCCAATCGCAGTTAATACGTTTAAAAACCATACAAAAATTAATTGCAAATAAATTAATTGATGAAAATTTAGTACGCACAAACAACTAATTTTTTTTGACTTTTACCGAAACCATATTAAAAGGCAGTTTTATTATAGATTTATCAGTTTTTACAGATGATAGAGGCGGTTTTGCACGCACCTTTTGTAAAAAAGAATTTCAGAAAATTGGACATACTAAAGAGTTTGTACAATTTAATCATTCGTATAATACCCTAAAAGGTACGGTTAGAGGAATGCATTATCAAGTACCGCCTTATCAGGAAATTAAATTAATTCGCTGTATAAAAGGCGCCGTGCAAGATGTAATAATTGATATGAGAAAAGACTCGCCTACTTTTTTACAGCATATTAATGTTGAGCTAAACGAAGAAAATAAAAAAATGATTTACGTACCCGAAGGCTTTGCACATGGCTTTCAAACATTAGTTGATGATACGCAGTTAATGTATCACCATACCGAATATTATGCTCCCAATGCCGATGCAGGGTTAAATCATAACGATAAAACCTTAAATATTAAATGGACCTTACCTGTAAGTGTAATTTCCGAAAAAGATAAAAATTATAAATTAATAGATAATACCTTTAAAGCAATTTAAAAAAATATGAACTGTAGATTTTGTAAAACCCCCGTAACACAAGTTTTTGCCGATTTAGTAAACAGCCCGGCATCAAACTCATACTTAACAACACAGCAATTAAACGAACCTGAAACATTTTACCCGCTAAAAGTTTTAACGTGCCCAAAATGTTTTTTAGTTCAGGTAGACGAGTATTATAAATCTACCGAAATTTTTAGCAATGATTATGCTTACTTCTCATCTTTTTCAACTAGCTGGTTGGCTCACGCAAAAAAATATTGTGATATGATGGTGGAGCGATTTGGATACAATGAACAATCGCAGATAATTGAAATAGCCTCGAACGACGGTTATCTTTTAAAAAATTTTAAAGAAAAAAACATTCCTGTTTTAGGCGTAGAACCTACTGCAAATACGGCGGCCGCTGCTAAAAAAGATTTTAATATAGATTCTGTAATAGATTTTTTTGGCGTAAAATTAGCAAAGCAATTAGTAGCAGATGGAAAAAAAGCCGATTTATTATTAGGCAACAATGTATTAGCGCATGTACCCGATATTATGGATTTTGTAGGTGGTATGAAATTGGTGTTAAAAGAAAAAGGTGTTATTACAATGGAATTTCCGCACTTGTACCAATTGGTTTTAAACAATCAATTTGATACAATTTACCACGAACATTTTTCATATTTATCGTTTAATACAGTAAAACAAATTTTTGAAGCTAACGGTTTAAAAATGTTTGATGTGCAAGAGATACCTACGCATGGGGGTTCTTTGCGTATTTTTGCAAAACACAATGATGATGCGTCGAAAGAAATTACAGAGAATGTATCTAACCTTTTAACGAAAGAAAAAGAGGCAGGCATGTTAACCATGGATTATTATTCTAACTTTCAAATAAAAATCGAAACTATTAAAAATAATCTTTTAGAATTTCTATTGGCGCAGAAAAAAGCAGGTAAAAAAGTAGCCGCTTATGGAGCCGCCGCCAAAGGAAATACATTGTTAAATTATTGTGGTATAAAAAACGATATGATTAGTTTTGTTGTAGATGCCAATCCTGCCAAACAAAATAAATTTATGCCGGCAAGCCACATACCAATTGTTTTAGAAGCCCGTATTAAAAATGATAAACCCGATTACATATTAATTTTACCTTGGAATATAAAAGACGAAATTGTAAAACAATTACAGTATGTAAAAGAGTGGGGTTGTAAATTTGTAGTTCCTATTCCGAAATTAGAAGTATTATAAAATAAGATGAAAGTTTTAGTAACAGGTGCTACTGGATTTATAGGTAATTATGTAATTGAGCAATTACTTGAACAAGGACATATTGTAATTGCAACTTCTACATCTATTGAAACTGCAAAACAAAAAAAGTGGTTTGATAAGGTTACATTTATCCCCTATAAAATTTACGAAGAAAAAGAAAATCTTTATACTTTTTTTAACGAACCGGATGTATTGATACATTTGGCCTGGGGTAATCTGAATAATTTTAAAAGTCAACTTCATATTGATGAAGAGTTACCAAAACATACTATATTTTTAAAAAATATAATACAAAATGGGCTAAAAAATATTACGTGTATTGGTACATGTTTAGAATATGGTATGCAAGAAGGGGAACTGAGTGAAAATATTGAGGCTAAGCCAACAATATCTTACCCAATTGCTAAAAATTTATTAAGGGTTGAATTAGAAAATTTACAAAAAATAAAATTATTTTCGTTAAAATGGGTGCGTTTATTTTACATGTATGGCAATGGACAAACAACTAAATCTATCATACCACTATTAGAAAAATCATTAGCAAATAATGAATTGGTTTTTAATATGAGTTTGGGTGAACAAGTTAGAGATTATTTACACGTTTCATCAATTTCAAAAAATATTATTATATTCGCATTGCAACAAAAAGTAAGCGGAATTATTAACTGTTGTAGTGGTGTTCCCATTACAATAAAACAATTAGTACAAAATTATTTAAAAAAACATCAAAAAAACATAACCCTAAACTTAGGCTTTTATCCTTATACAGATTATGAACCCATGAAATTTTGGGGAAGTACAAAAAAAGCAAACACAATTATAACATGATTATAGATCCATTAAGCGGAAGTTCAAATACAAAAGTTATATACGAACAAAAAAATGTCCCACTTATTCAAAATACAGTTTATCCAAAAATTGAATTGGCTAAAGCAGCAAAGACAATAAATGTTACATTGGCTCAGTCGTTAGATAATGGATTTGTATTTAGCGCTAATTTTGATGAATCAATAATTGATTATGACCAACATTATCAAAATGAACAAAGTAATTCAAAATTTTTTCAAGATCATTTAAATAATATAATTGATATTTTAAAAAACAATAATTTATTAAATAAAAAAATTGTTGAAATTGGATGTGGTAAAGCCTATTTTATGAATATGCTTTTAGATAAAGGTGAAGATGTAATTGGTTTCGACCCTACATACGAAGGTGATTCGCCACAAGTTATTAAAGATTTTTTCTCAGATAAATATTCAAATGTAGGAGCGGAAACTATTATTTTGCGTCATACGCTAGAACACATACCCAACCCTTTTAAGTTTATACAAACCGTTGCCAAAGCAAACAATAATAGAGGTTTTATATATATTGAGGTACCGACTTTTGAATGGATTGTAAATAATAATGCTTGTGAAGACGTTTTTTATGAACATTGTAATTATTTTACATTAGAAACTTTACAACAATTTTTTACTGAAAGTGTTGGAGGACATTTTTTTAACGGACAGTATATTTACGTTATTGCTGATTTAGCAAAGGTTAAAAAAGAAATTGAAAAACGTGTATTTAAAGAATATATCATTCGATTTAATGATAAAATAGCTGAATATAAAAAACTTGTTATTAAAAATAACAATATTGCAATTTGGGGAGCAGGCGCTAAAGGTTCAACGTTTTTAAATTTGATTGATAAAGAAGCTAATAAAGTAAAATGCGTTATTGATATTAATCCAAAAAAACAAAATCAATTTATTGGTGGAACAGGTCATGCAATTTGTAAACCCGAAGAACTATCAAATTTAAAAATTGATACAGTAATAGTAATGAACGTAAATTATTTAAGTGAAATAAAAGCAATAACAGAACCATTAAATATAAAATTAATAACCCTATAAGTATAAAGCTATGAATGAAATAGAAAAATTTAAAAAAGAGTGCGAAAATAATATCGAATTACAAGGTAAAAACGAATCATTAAAAAAAGCTACTACAGAGTTTTTAAGAGAAACAATTGATTCCCGTTATTCCTATAACTTTACTTGGATGGGACGCCCTATAATTCAATACCCTCAAGATATGGTAATTATGCAGGAATTAATTTGGGATATAAAACCCGATTTAATTATTGAAACGGGTATTGCACACGGTGGTTCTTTAATTTTTTATGCTTCTATTTTAGAGTTAATTGGCAAGGGCGAAATTGTTGGAATAGATATAGATATTCGTGACCATAATCGTAAAGAAATTGAATCACATCCAATGGCTAAACGTATTAAAATGATCCAAGGTTCGGCTATAGCACCTGATGTAGTTGCACAAGTAAAGGAGCATGCTAAAGGCAAAAAAACCATTATGGTTAGTTTAGATTCAAATCATACTCATGATCATGTTTTAGAAGAATTAAAACAATATGCCGATTTAACTACTGTAGGATCTTATTGTGTAGTGTTTGATACTGTTGTTGAAGATTTACCAAAAGGCAAGTTCAACGATCGTCCTTGGGATGTAGGAAGTAACCCAAAAACGGCTGTATTTGAATTTTTAAAAACAAATAATGATTTTATTATTGATAAAAGTATAGATAATAAAATTTTAATTAGCGTTGCTCCCGATGGTTATTTAAAACGTATTAAGTAATCCTTAATGCCTAATCAACCTTTAGTTAGTGTTTGTATACCGGTTTTTAATGGTGAAAAATTTTTAAAAGAGACCATTGATTGTGTTTTAAATCAAACCTATAAAAATATAGAATTGGTTTTTTCCGACAATTACTCAACAGATAATACTGTTGAAATAATTAATTCATATAAAAATGATAGGATAAAGTTATTTAAAAACCAAACAAACGAAGGTATATACAACAACTATGTTAAAGTACTTAAACTAGGTACAGGAAAATATATTACTTTTTTGGGCGCTGATGATCTTATGGATTTTACATGTGTAGAAAAATCCGTAAAATTACTTGAAGAAGACTCTAGTCTTGTTTTAATTAATACCCATATTCAAATCATTAATGATATGGGTGAAAAAGTATATACAAAAAAATATTTTTTTGGAAGCGGAAAGTTAAACCGTTATTGGGCTATTCGTGCTAATTTATTCTATGGCTCAAATCTGCTTGGCGAGCCAAATGGTTCACTTTTTTTAAAATCTGCGTTTGATAAAATTCCTGAGCCATTATTTTCAAATTCAAATAATTGGACATTTGATATTGATATGAAATTAGAATTAATTTTACAAGGAGAGACATTTATGATTCCAGAGCCATTGGGGTATTTTAGAATCTCTTCAAGCTCAACAAGCAAAAAACTCCCAATATTTACACAGTCGCGATTGTTTAGGAAATATGCTTATAATTTATATAAAGACAAAAGATATAATCTGTCTTTTTTTTGGGTTATAACCGCCACTGTTAATTCTATTATATTGGAAATTGCACGAAACGTATTTTATAAATTATTTATAAAAAATAAATAATTTATTTTTTTATTAATCGTGTAAACCTATTTTTTATAATTTTAATATTAACTAATATATTTAGGATATTAAATTTTATTCAGTTTTTATAAAGAATTGGATGAGGATCACAAATATAAAATTTCAATTTTCTCCTGTCTTGTGCGGTTTTTTTCAATAAAGCTGTGAGACTACTGTAAACATTGAAAAAACATTTTTTATTGGGTGTCCCAGCTTAGCATTCAGGCGATGCTATCTTTGTAGTATGTTTATTCGTAAGAAAAAGAATAAGGGTGGTATAGTAAGCCTTCAAATTATTGATAAATCATCGGGAGTTTATCAGGTCTATCAAACGATTGGAAGTTCATCAGATCTTACAGAAATAGAGCATTTATACAAGAAGTCAAAACAAGCGCTTTTATCTATTAGCGAGCAAAGTAGCTTGCCGTTTGAATCTAATGATGAATTAGAGTACGTCAATACATTTATCAATAGCATTAATACAGGTTGGAAAAATTCAAAAAGATGGATTGTTAGAAAGATTAAAAACTATTTAATTCGTTTACCTCAAAATCAACAACCTATTTGCATCTAGCTTTATAAATATAAATAAGAGAATTGTAAAACTCCACAGCGAAGAGCCCCCATAACTAAAAAAGGGGAGGGGGATGCCAATTACCGGCATTAAACCAATTGTCATACCAATATTAACAGCTAGGTGAAAAAATAAAACAGCCGCTACGCCATAACCGTAAATACGACTGTAATCGGAGCGTTGCCGTTCTGATAAAAAAATAACTCGTAAAATTAAAAACAGTTCTAAAAAAATAACAACAAAACTGCCCACAAAACCCCATTCTTCGCCCACAGTGCAAAAAATAAAATCGGTATCCTGTTCAGGTACAAAATCGTATTTTGTTTGTGTGCCTTGTAAATAACCTTTGCCTAAAAATCCACCGCTGCCAATGGCAATTTTAGCTTGGTTAACGTTATAACCTTCTTTTTTTAAATCTACTGTACCTCTGCCCAATAATACATCTATCCTTACTTTTTGATGATCTTCTAGATGACTGTAAACATAATTTGTACCTAACACAACACCTGCTGCACAAACATAAACCAAAGCAACAATAATTAAATTTTTACGGTTTCGGTTAATAAATAAAAACGATGATAATGAAATTACAGCTAAAACAATTAATAAACTGCTTGTTTGAGTTACTACCAACGCAACAACAAATAAAATTGCAGCCAGCAAACCAAAAATTAAAAAATTTACCGATAAACCTTCGCGGTACAACACAATTACAAATGCAATAAATACAATAGCTAAACCGGTTTCGTCCTGTAAAATTTTAATAATTAATAATGGCGAAAAAATAAATAATAACGTGAAAAACGTATTTTTATAATTTTTAATTAGGTCTTTTAAACGCAACCTAAATTGCGGATTTACAATAATATTTCTGTTACTTAAAAATTTTGCCAGTGCCAAAGTGGTGGCAAATTTCATAAATTCGGCGGGTTGTATGCCAAAATCTCCAAACCTAAACCAGCTTTTACTGCCTTTTACCTCCCTTCCCAACCAAATAACTAAAATATTAGCCAATATAAAAAAGCCGTAAAATATATACGAAAATGCTGTAAAAAAATTAGAATCAATTAGTAAAACAATAAAGGCTATAATTACAGCTCCTCCAATCCAAATTAATTGTTTACCATATTTTTGAGTTGTATCAAATATGTTTTGGTGTTCTTCGTTGTAAACGGCAGCATAAATATTAAGCCAACCCATTATTACCAAAAGTGCATAAGTTAGAATTGTTAGTCTATCTACGCCATAAAATAAAGTATTTTCGTTACGAGGCAATTTCTAGTAATTAGTTAATAGAGATTTATTATTAGTTTGAGCATTAATTTCTAATCTTTAATTTAAAATTTGTAATTTATTAATGATGTCCGGTATCAAATAAATTTTTCCGGTTAATTAAATCGGCTGCCATCATTCGTTTTTCTAATTCAATGCGTGTAACTTTACCCGTTAAATATTTTTCAACCATTAAACTTACTATTGGTGCACTCCAAACACCACCAAAGCCTGCATTTTCAACCAAACATACAATTGCAATTTTAGGATTAGAACGCGGGGCAAAACAGGAAAACACCGCATGTGAATCACCATGGGGATTTTCAGCAGTACCTGTTTTCCCGCAGGCAACAACTCCGGGTATTTTAGATGCTCTGCCTGTTCCTGCATCAAAACATTTTTGCATACCGTCGTGCACATTGTCATAAGCAACCTGGTCCTGCACATAAGTAAAATGTTTTTCTTTATATTTTTTGTCTATATTTTTGTCGTTACCAATAGCTTTAATACAATGCGGGGTATAATAAAACCCCCTGTTAGCAATCGATGCCACAACATTTGCCATTTGTAGTGGCACTAAGGTTAACTCTGCCTGCCCTATACCTAACGATACAACAGTATTAGCAAACCAATGCCCTTTACCAAATACTTTATTAAAGTAGGGTACGGACGGTACATTACCGGGTTTATCAAAAGGTAAATCGGTTCCTAATTTTGTATTGGGACCAAATGATTTTACGGCGTCTCGCCAATGATTATAGCCATCTTCAAATTTGCCATATTTTTTTTGATTGGTGATGGCGCAAAATACATAACTAAAATAGGAGTTGCAGGATATAGCAATTGCAGTTGGTAAATCACCGGCACCATTATCATGGCATTTTGGGTGGCCTTTCATTGGAGGATAACCATGGTGACAAGGATAACTGGTAGTTTTAGTAATAACATTATCTTGTTGCGCAATTAAGGCATCAATTAATTTAAAGGTAGAACCCGGTGGGTACATAGCAGTTAAAGCCCTGTTAAATAATGGGAGATTTAAAGTATCATAATATAATTTAGTAAAATTTTTGCTGCGTTCTTTTCCTCCAACTAGCAAGTTGGGATCGTATCCGGGAGATGAAACCAAACATAAAATTTCGCCGGTACTTGGTTCTATTGCAACAATAGCACCTTTTTTTCCTTGCATTAATTTTTCGCCGTATTCCTGCATTGTCATATCAATACTGCAATACAAGGCTTTGCCGGGTATGGCTAAGGTGTCGTATTTACCTTCCATGTAGCGCCCAATAATTTTATTGTGCACATCTGTTATGGCTATTCGGATACCTTTTTTACCGCGTAGTTCTTGCTCGTAACTTTTTTCAATACCCGTAATGCCAATATAATCGCCCTCACGATAATAAGTATTTTTTTCGGCACCTTCTTTACTAATCTCACCTACATATCCTAATAAGTGCGCTGCTATTGGTCGTGGATACTTCCTAACGGTTCGCTTCTGTACAAAAAACCCTTTAAAACGGTATAGTTTTTCTTGTAAAGCGGCGTATGTTTGTTGAGACATTTGCTTCTCAAAAATACTTTCCTTACGTGGAGAATTAGGTGCTTGGCTTGCTTTTTTTATTCGCCTTAAATAGTCTTGTTTTGTAATTTGTAATACTTCGCAAAGACCAATAGTATCGCAGTTTTTAGTTTCTTTAGGAATTACCATTAAGTCGTAACTAGCCTCATTAAATACAATTAATTTTCCATTTCTATCGTAGATATAGCCGCGCACAGGATATTCCGTCATGTAACGAAAAGCATTGTTTTGAGCATCTAACTTATATTTATCATCAATTACCTGAATATAAAATAAACGACACAAATAAATAAGCCCAATTAGGCAAAAGAATCCGCCAATTATTATTTTTCTATCACCAAATTGTGAATTAGTGCTCATTTTTTATTTACGTTTAGTATAAAATAAAAATTGTATTAAATAAATTAAAACAAAAGTTCCAAGGCTACTTAAAATCACTCTTAAAAGTGTTCTAAAAAATTCGGTAAATCGAAACACCTCTAAATAGAAAAAGAAAAAATGATGAATTAAAATCAAACTCCCTGCATAGGTTATAAACCATTGTAAACCCATATCATCTGCAGTTGGCTTTAAAGCTGCGTCATAACCTTCGCGTGGAGACATATATTTTAACAAGTAATAACGACTAAAAGCCATTACACTGCAAGCACTTGCGTGTAAGCCCGACGAGTCGTGAAAAAAATCAATAGTACAACCTAATAAAAAGGAAATTAAAAGTAAAAGAAGTTTTGGGGTTTCAAATGGTAATAATATAATTAATAAAGTATAAGGCAATAAAATAATGTATGTAGATAAATTAATATTTTGAACAATTAAAACTTGTGCAAATATTAAAATTATAAAACGAAAAATATGTTTAGCTAAATCAGTCGTCAATTTGCTTGTGCGAAATTTTTTCTAACGAATCGCGTTCGGTTTTAAATCTGTTTTTAATAACATACACATGGTTTACTTTTTTAAAATTAGAACTTAATTTTACTTTAGCTGTATAAAACGATTCGCCTTGTTTACGCTCATAATCTTCAATAAAACCAACTAAAATACCTTCAGGAAAAATACCCGATAACTCGCTGGTAACAACCGTATCTCCCTTTTTAATTTTCGCGTGAGTAGGAATATCTATCATAGAACAATACTTATAGTTTTTACCATCCCATATTAAAGGACCGTAACTTCTATCTTTTTTTAACTGGCAGTTAATACCAAAATCTTTGTGTAAAACGCTCATTACACTGCTAAAATTATCACTTACATTGGTAATAATGCCTATTATGCCATCAGGGCTCATTACCGCCATATCTCTTGTTATTCCTTGATTTTTGCCAACATTTAAGGTAATATAATTTCTGCGTTTATTTACAGATGCGTTAACTATTTTAGCTGTAATGTAGGTGTATTGCTGTTTATACAGTGTGTCATTTTTTTTAAACTCTTTTAACGGCAGCACCGCGTAATTTGTTTTTAATAAATTTCTTAGTTGAGCATTTTCATTACTAAGCCTATCATTTTCGTACTTAAGAGAAAAATATTCTTTTGTATTTTGCGCAGTTTGATACACGTTAGCAACAACTTGATTAGATGAATTTAAAACATGAGACCCCTGATAACCATCGCTGTGAACCATAAGCCACACGCAAATTAATTGCAAAAATAAAAACACAAAAATAAAATTATGTTTTATTACAAAGGCAACTAAATTCTTCACGGTAAATAAATTTTGATGGTTAGTTGATTAAAATCAACTAGCAATAAAGCTACTACGATTTTGCTTTTTTACTTGATTAGGAATGGGAATTTATGAACATTTTTAAGTGCAATTCCTGTACCTCTGGCTACCGCTCTAAGTGGATCTTCACAAACATGCACGGGTAGTTTGGTTTTCATGCTTATACGTTTATCTAAACCACGTAATAATGAGCCACCGCCCGCCATGTATATGCCTTTGCGATAAATATCGGCAGCAAGTTCAGGTGGTGTCATTTCTAATGCATTTAAAATGGCCTCTTCTATTTTTGAAATGGATTTATCCAAACAATGCGCTATTTCTACATAACTAATGTAAACCTCTTTTGGAATTCCGCTCATTAAATCTCTTCCTTGAACTGCGTAATCAGCAGGTGGGTTTTCAATTTCGGTCATAGCGGCGCCTACTTCAATTTTCACACGTTCAGCACTTCGCTCTCCAATTAAAATATTGTGCTGACGGCGCATGTATTCCTCAATATTGGCATTAAAATCGTCGCCGGCAATGCGAGTACTTTTATCGCAAACTATGCCGCCTAAGGCAATTACGGCAATTTCAGAAGTGCCTCCCCCAATGTCAATAATCATATTGCCCATTGGTTCCTCAACATCAATTCCCATTCCAATTGCTGCTGCCATAGGTTCGTGAATCATATAAACTTCTTTTGCACCTGCGTGTTCAGAACTATCGCGAACGGCACGCTTTTCAACCTCTGTAATACCGCTAGGAATACAAATTACCATACGTAACGAGGGTTTAAAAAAACGATTTCCGGGATTAATCATTTTAATCATTCCCTTAATCATTTCTTCAGCTGCTTGAAAATCGGCAATTACACCGTCTTTTAAGGGACGAATGGTTTTTATATTCTCGTGGGTTTTACCATGCATCATTTGGGCCTTTTTGCCCACGGCAATTACCTTGCCTGTTGTTCTATCTACGGCTACAATGCTCGGTTCATCAACTACTACCTTGTCGTTACTAATTATAATTGTGTTTGCAGTTCCTAAATCTATCGCAATATCTTGAGTTAAAAAATCGAATAATCCCATTTATGTTACTTGGTTAAGTATGTAAAGTTAACGTTATTGCTGAATTGTAAGCGTTAATTAAACTAAAGATTTTAAAAAGTATTAACAATGATTTTACTTTAGTTTTTAAACTTCTTAAATTTAAAGTTTAAATCATCAACATATGTTTTTGTTTTTGTTGGGTTCCACACATAAAAAGCAACAGATGCATTATTGCAGGTATCTTGCATTAAATATACAATGTTTAAAAGTCCCCAGCCATTTTTATCCCTATACTCAATTGTTAAAGTTGGTGAGTTAATTTTTTTGCAATTACCCCCATTACTGGCCAAAATAAGTTGGGCACCTTCACCTTTTTGCCAAACTGAAATCTCAATTAAATCACCAAAATTTAAATTATTAAAACGGTAGGTTAAACCAAAGGGTGATTGCTCGGTTAACATTAGTGATGAATTACCACTTCGGGCCTCGGTATTCGTTTTTAAATAACCTCCTTCCAAATAAATGTTAGAAATTGATGTTTCAAATAATCCGTTTTTGTTCACGTTTTCTAAATCGCAGGTAAACTCTGTTTTTCCCTTACAAGTGCCAACGTAATATCTGTTTACAACTCTGTAGGCGCCAACAGCATAAAGCACCGCCACTAATGAAATAATAATAGCACAATAATTTATATTAATTTTAATAGAGTAATTGCCTATTAATATGAATATACACGGAAATATAGGGATTAAATAACGTCCTTGAACATTATCAACATAATCTGCACCTACAGCATCCCATGTTAAATGCTGAGAAAGTAATAACAAAAGAAATGCGCTAAAAGCACCGCAAAATATTATTAATTTTTGTTTAGCGTTAAATTTAAAGTTATTTTTTTCGAATAAAGCAATAAAAATCAATAGTGCATAGCTTGTATATAAAAGCCACACAGGTGTTGGTATGTCTCCATTACCATAAGTTCCAATGTAGCCACCTAAATAGTTATAGGGGTAATAAAAAATTGTGCGAAATATAACCTTTGCAAAGTAAAGCCCGTGACTAAAAATATATGACTTTTGCTCATCATAGTTTGAATAGGTTGTTAAACAAATCCAATCTCGGTGGTTAGGGTTGTAATTTACATAGGGTGTGTATTTACTCGTAATTTGGATTGACCAATAGGTTGCGACTATAAACGTAGCTAAAAACAATATGCCGGCAAATAAAAAAAACTGGCGCTTATTTTTAAATTTTGTAAACGGAATAATTAAAAATAGAAGTACCAAGCCTATGTATACTACTTTTGCCAATGCCAATAGCGAAACAATACATACCAGAATTAGTAAGCTATTATAGGTTATTTTTTTATCACAAAAAGTATGCTTTAATATTAATGCTATAAATAAAAATGATAAAATATTGCTTACTGTATCGGCACTAAATGAGTTAGCAGCAAATAAATTCATTGGTAATAAAATAATAAGAGTAAATAGCCATTTATAAATGGGTAAAATTTTAATTACTAAAAACAAAGTGGTTAACCATACTAAAATACTTAACAACCTGCCTGAATAATAAATTACCCCCAACGAGCAACCTAAATTTTTGGTGATATAAATTGCTAAAGCTTGTGGCGCATATGAAATTGGTGAATAATAACTGGTATTCGGAAAATCTTTAAAGCTTTTATCATTGTTTGAAAAAGGTATTTTAAAAGTATTAAATACATCTTTTTTAGTTAATGTATATTTTAATTCGGTTGCCGAATTATCAAAAGGAAACACAAATTCTTTAACGCAATTAGGAATTTCACCTCCCAAACGGTTATCAATTTTGTTTGGTAAAAACTGTCCTTCGGCTATTTGGTAGGCTCTGTAAAAATGGTTGAATTCATCAGCAGCTTGTAGTGGAGGAGTAACTATATTTAATATTAAAAAAAATAATATAGCCGCATAAATAAAAAATAAATGAGGTTTTATATTTTTAAAAGCACTAAACATTTTTGTGAATATACAGGTTTTCTTAAATTGTTTTAGTGTTAAATTAAGCATTTACGAGTATGTTTGTAATGCTTTCGTTTTTTTTAACTAAAGCATTTTTTATATTTGTTTTATGTTAAAAAAAATATTTTCAGTTATTCTTTTATTTTGTGTTTCAAATCTTGTATCACAAAACAATCTTCATAAAAGTATTATGCAAGAGCAAGGAGAGTTGTACAACAGCTACCATTTAAAAACAGATGCACAATTTGACAGCCTGCGTGCCACAGAATTAAATCAAACACCTAATGCCAATAAAATAAGTACAGCAAACCCGTTTGCCTGCACTCTTACTAAAAAAGTTTATGGCTGGCATCCATATTGGGTAGGTACTGCTTACACTGCTTACCAATGGAATTTGTTAAGCGATTTATGTTATTTTAGTTACGATGCTTCTCCATCAACCGGAAATAACACCAATACATCGTTTGCTTGGAGCACGGCTAGCGCAGTAACAGTAGCAAAAGCCAATGGTGTTAAAATTCATATATGTGCCACTTTATTTAGCGGCCATTCAACCTTTTGGGCAAGTTTAACGGCACAAACAACTTTAATAAATAATTTAGTTAGCTTACTAAACAGCAGAGGCGGAAATGGTATAAATATAGATTTTGAGGGAATGGGAAGTAGTGATAACGCCCCTTTTGTAACATTTATGACTAATTTACGTAGTGCATTGTCTGCTGCTAATCCTAGTTACGAACTTTCGGTTTGCTTATATGCTGTTGATTGGAGTGGTACCTTTAATATACCTGCATTAAATAGTATTGTAAATTATTATACAATTATGGGTTATGATTATTATTATAGTGGAAGTACTCAGGCGGGACCAACAGCGCCATTATATAATTTTCAAACGTCGTATAATTATACCTTGTCAAAATCAATAACATACTACATTAAAGCGGGGGCTACACCAAGTAAATTGTTAATGGGTTTACCTTACTACGGAAGAGAATGGGAAGTAACTTCAAGTTCTATTCCTGCAAATACATCAGGAGGCTATAATTCATCCAGAACATTAGATTATATTAATTTAAATCCAACTACATATTCCACCTCAAATAAATATTGGGAAAGCAATTGTTATAGCCCTTATTATCAATATATAAGTGGTGGAAACACCCGCCAATGTTTTATTGATGATGTTTACAGTTTGGGTAGAAAATACGATATGATTAACCAGCGAGGGCTAGGAGGTATTGGCATTTGGGCATTAGGTTACGATAATTCAACAGCAGCGTACTGGACATTGTTACAAAACAAATTTAGTACCTGTTCCCCAATAATTTGTAACGATAGTATTTTTGATATGGGCGGACCAACCCGTAATTACTACGATAACGAAAAATATTATTATACATTATCTGCTCCCACAGGTAGTTTAGTTAAATTACAATTTAAAAGTTTTGGCACCGAACAAGGTTACGATTCGTTATTTATTTATAATGGAACGTCTACTCTGTCATCATTAATAGGCAGTTATACTGGAACTAATTCGCCGGGTATTATAACTTCTACCGGGCAAAATTTAACTCTACGCTACAAAAGCGATGGTGCAACCAATAGTTTTGGCTTTAAAGCCATTAAATCGTGTGTAACGCAAACAGTTGCAACGAGTTTACAATCTTTAATTTTTAATTCTCAATCTTTAATTAATTTATATCCTAATCCAACCAATGATAAGCTGTTTATTGATTCAGAATTGGTAAAAGCAATATATTTATATGACGCGTTTGGAAAGCTAGTATATAAAAATACTAGTGTTCTTCAACCAAAAACCGAAATTGATTTTGTAAGTTTATATCTTTCAAAAGGCTTGTATTTTATAAAAATTATTAGTTCAGACAATAACAGTTCTTCTAAAAAAATAATCTTTACGGATTAATTACACTTTATAATTTTATTTGCATTAATACATATATTTGTGTTTAAAAAATACAATTTATGCAAAATGCTTTTGTGAAATCTGATGTAAAAAATGGCATAGGAACAATTACTTTTTTCCACCCTCAAAGTAATAGCATGCCTGGCTCTCAACTTAATAATTTAGCTATAGAAATTGAAATTTTAGGAAAAGATGATACTGTAAAAGTTATTGTTTTAAAAAGCGAAGGTGATAAAGCCTTTTGTGCCGGCGCTAGTTTTGACGAATTGATAGCCATTAAAGATTTAGAAACAGGTAAAAAATTCTTTTCGGGCTTCGCTGCTGTAATAAATGCGATGCGAAAAGCTCCAAAATTTGTTATTGCACGCGTTCAGGGAAAAGCAGTTGGGGGAGGAGTGGGCATTGCCGCTAGCTCTGATTACTGTTTTGCCGTTCAGGGCGCATCCTGCAAATTAAGTGAATTAGCCGTAGGCATTGGTCCATTTGTTGTTGGGCCGGCTGTTGAACGTAAAATTGGTAAAGCCGCTTTTTGTGAATTAACCATAAACGCAACCGAATGGCGAAGTGCCGAGTGGGGCAATGCCAAAGGTTTGTACACCGATTTGTTTGAAACCGTAAGCGATATGGACAAGGCCATTGATGGTTTAGCCCAACGTTTGGCGCTAAGTAACCCGCAAGCTATGAGCATGCTTAAAAAAATAATGTGGGAAGGAACAGAAAATTGGGATACATTATTACTGCAACGTGCAGAAATGAGCGGCACCCTTGTTTTGAGCGAATTTACAATAAATGCCATTAATAAGTTTAAGAGTAAATAATTATAAGTCACTTTGAGTAACGAAGCGGGTGTGTTGAGAAGAAAATAACGAAATAGTTCTCGATACATTTTTCGCTATCGCTATAAAATTACTCGAACTCACAAGACCATGTCACTTCGAGTAGTGAGGAACGAGCGTATTGAGAAGTGAAGTTCTATAAGGCTAAAAAAGAGGCACGAGTCACTTTGCGTAACGAAGAGAGTGTGTGGAGAAGAAAATAACAAAATAGTTCTCGATACATTTTTTCGTTATCGCTACAAAATTACTCGAACTGACAAAACCATGTCACTTCGAGTAGCG
>JAYVGH010000130.1:0-53726 GCA_043772435.1 Bacteroidota bacterium | reverse complement strand
GTTACTTGTGCTCCCCAATGTGCGTCGCGTGCGGCTTGGTCAACATTTACTGTCGTCCAACTGGTTGTTGAATTAGTAAAATCCGTAGCGCTGTAGGTTGTTGTATTTTGCATATTGTAGGTTTCAACCCCCAACCCGCGTGATACTTCGCGCAAACGGTAACTGTTTAAAGCGTTGTTATCAACTGTTATAGTTTGTGTACCACTATATTTTGTAAGGGCAGTTGCCGGAACATCGGCAGTACATATTAAATTTTCTTCTTCTAAAACAGCACCTGTTTGGGCATCAATAATAACGTTGGCTCTATACAAAGGCTGTTCGGCATAAATATTAAATTTATAAGCGTAATGTATTTTTGGTTTTTGAACAGAACTAAACTTTGTATAAATAATTAAATCGCCTTTAGGATAAAATGTAAAATCGGGTTTATTAAGCGCTTGTTTCATATGCTGCTCTTCAGCTTTATTTTCCCATTTATAAATTTTAGCGTTTACTTTTTTTAAAGCGAATTGAAGAGCTGTTTTTTCGTTAATGTTAATAGCGTTTATTGGTTTTTGAATGGTACTTAAGTTTCCGTTTATTGAAATAACCTTTGCATTTTGTGAATGAACTATAATAATTGCATTATTTATGGGAGTGTTTTTATATTGCAGTTGGTATTTTGTATGCAGGTAGCCAAAATAATCAGATTCGCTTTTTATTTTTTTTACTGTAACGTCAGAACGGCTTAAAACAGTAGTGTTTAAAAATGATTCTACCGAAGATTCGTAAACGATGTAATCGCTTCTTAGCTTTATAAAATTTAGTTCGCCGTCGCTATTATAAGTATACTCGGTGCCAATTTCTTTTAATGAATTTATGTTTTGTGCTGTTAAATTTTGACTAATAAAAGCTAAAACTAACAGGCTTACTGTATAAAAAAATTTCATAGGCTATTGGTATTAAGTTTCCAACTAATGAAATTAGTGAAACACTTTTAATAAAACAAGCCTTTGGTAAAAAACCCAAATAATTAACACTAAGTTAATCGCATACTAACACTAAAAAAAAAGATTTATTTATTTAGAGTCGCTATCGTTAGTGCTTTGCAAACCTAATTGCGGATTTTGAGGATCGAATTTAAGTTCGTAAAAGTTAGAGCCTCGGTGGTAATTAATAGTTAAAACAGATGCTTTATCCCAATCTGCAATAGGCTCTTTAGTCATGTTGGTAATAGTTTTTAAGCAAGAGTTAATGCTTTTTGTTTTCCATTTTGCCATATTGGTTTTTGTATTCCATCGAACAAAAGATAGTTTAGTTTCTTTGCCGGCATTACACACACCACCATCTGATTTAGATTTTGTAAAGGCATCTACAAATACTAGCACATAGTTGGTATCGCCTTTTTGTTGTTCAAATAAAATTTTTGCTACTTCCGGGTCTTTACACAATGAATCGTTAAAACAAGTTTGTAAGTTGGTGTCTTTATTCACTAAGTTGTAGCACAATTGAAATTTATCGCCTGCTTTTGTTGGCTTTTTAGTCCGAACATAAAAAGATAAGCGCTTAGCTTTGTATATGGCACGCAACGAGTCGTTTTTGCGTAATTTAATTTTATCTTTTTTAAAGTCGGGTAACAGAGATTCTGCAATTAGTCTGGCTTCTATCTCGGCATCGTTTGGCTCATTTACAACAACAGCAGGTGTATTTGTATTAGTGGTTGTAGTTTTATTTTTATCTGGTTTTTTAGTTTTTGTTTGAGCAGTTACAAACGTTGTAAATAAAATGGCAATTAGTATATGTTTTAACATAACAGAGATTTTTTGTAAAGTTAAAAAATTTAATGATTAAGGCTAAAAAACTTACACGATTTTTAAAGTCCTATAAGTTTACATGACAGCTTGCTCTGTAATTTTAAATTCGCTACGGCGATTAATTTTATGTTCTTCATCGCTACACTCAACACCGTTTGTACATTTATTTAAAAGCTTAGTTTCGCCATAACCAACGGCTTTTAAACGGGTTTTTGCTATGCCTTTTGAAACTAAATAATCAACTGCAAATTGCGCGCGTTTTTTAGAAAGCCCTAAATTAAACACATCGCTCGATTTTGAATCGGTGTGCGAACTTAATTCAATTATTAATTTTGAATTTGTACCTAGTACATTTATTACTTTATCTAATATTTTTTTGCCGGCATCATCTAATTTAAAATCGCCACTGGCATAATAAATATTTTCGACAATCGTTAATTCTTGCTTGGCTTTATTTTTCATTTCAAGCACTTGTAGCCAAGGGTCGTCTACCACAAACTCACCCATTGCTACTTTATCGGTTTCCAACAATTTAAAATTAAATTTCCCTTCACCGTTTTTATCAAGCACCTTATATATACGACCTTTAGCATCGGCAATGTAAATACGTTTTACACCTGTTAAAGCCGGGTCGCTGTCATCGGCTTCAAACATATAGTTTTTATCGCCTTTTAAATTTTTAAAGTTAAATTTACCTTTTTCGCTAGTGGTAACTTGTTGGGTTTCGGATGTTTTTCCTTCTTCTTTAATTTTAATTTTAGCGTTACTAATTGGTTTTTTGTTTTGGTCGTACATATATCCATATACATCCATTACTAAGTTTTCGTCTTGGGCATCCATCTCCCTCATTAATTCTTTATCGGTATTTAAAATTTTAAATTTAAATTTTTCCTTTCCGGTATAAAATGTTTTTAATTCTTTACCTGCTTTGTTTGTTAAGGTAACTTTGGTGTTCTCTGGTAAAGAAATATCTGTTTCTTCAATAGCAATTAAATAATTTTGGTCGGTTGGTATGTTTCGAAATGCAAATGCTCCAAACTCATTGGTGGTTGTTTCTTCTAATACATCGCCAAAATCGTTTACAATTTTTAATCGTGTATTTTTAATTGGTTTACTAGGATTTTCGCCGTACAATAAATTACCCGCAAGGGTTAAATTATCGTCAGTATACAAATCTGGTAAGCCATTAGGATCGATGGGTAAATTTTTAAAAACAAATTTATCGTTCCCTACTTTAGCGGTAACACGCTGAATGGTGTTATTTTTATCTGCCAAATAGTAACGCGCTTTACCTGTAAATTTTGGATCGGTTTCGTCAATCACAGCCATGTATTTTTTATCCGCCTCTAAATTTTTAAATTCAAATACACCAAACGCATTGGTTTTAGTGCTATCAAGGGCATTTCCTTTTTCATCTTGTAGTAGTACTTTTACATTTTTAGCTGGATCGTTTGTGTTTTCGGTTAATAAAACAATACCGGATAGTGTCATGGATTTGTTAGTAAATTCATACATGTAAATATCATCTCTTCCCTTACCACCAAGCCTATTAGATGAAAAATAACCAACGCTGTCGTTTAAAAAAGTGGGGCTAAAATCATCGAAACTACTATTTAAATTTAAACCTTCGTTACGAATTAAAATCCATTTACTATCGATAGTTTTAGCCGAATAAATATCCATACCACCAAAACCAGGCAATCCGTTAGATGAAAAAAACAAGATACCATCTTTACGAATAGAGGGAAACATTTCATCGCCCGTGGTATTAATATCCGGACCTAAATTAATAGGTTTAGACCAAGAATCGCCAACCTTTTTGGTAAGGTAAATATCTTTACCGCCGAAGCCTCCAGGCATATCACTGGTAAAAAATAAAAGTGTACCATCGTTACTTAAACTAGGATGACCTACTGAGTAATTATCGCTATTAAACTCAAAAGGTTTGGTGTCGCTCCATTTTCTGCCACTGCCTGTTGCAACAAATATTTTTGCGTAGTTTATAAAGTCTTTTTTCTTTTTATAAACAACGCGGGTAAAATAAAGTGTTTTACCATCGCTACTAACACAGGCAGGTCCGTCGTGATAATCGGTATTAATTTTTTTTGATAATGTTTTTGATTTTTTTACATCGGTGCCTTTCATTTCGGAAGCATACATATTTAAAAAAGGTTCACCATTAAAATCGTTTACATTGTAATCAACAAAATTAAACTCAACGCGCTCTGCAACAAACATTAACCGGTTGTTTTGAACGAAAGGTGAAAACTCAGATTTTTCGGAATTTATTTTTTCTAAATTTTTTATTTTGTATTCTATAGGCTTACGGGTGTAGTAATTTATTTCTTTACAAAACTTTAAAGCATTTTTTGCATTGGCATCGTTAGGCATTAGTTTAATGTAGTTGTTAAATTGTTCTACTGCCTCTTCGTACTTATTATTTACTTTTAATACTTGTCCGTAATTGTAAAACACATCGGCATTTACATTACTGTTTATTGCTAAAGCATTTTTGTAAGCCGTTTCGGCTTTTTCGTATTCGTTTAAATTTTTGTAACAACTTGCTAATTTTATGTAAGCTTCTTGTTTTGTTAGTAGGTTTTTTTTGTTACTGGCACTTTTATATTTGCTAACAGCTTTAAGGTATTGCGCCTTAGCAACATATTTATCGCCTTTATGTATTTGACAAAAAAGAGCGTTTGTTATAACAGTTAATAGAACAGTATAAATTATTTTCTTAATCATAAAATTTTATAAAAATCGTGGGCTTACTACTTTTGGTTTATTGCCCGAAAAATCGAAACCAATCATTACTTCGTGGCTAGCGCCAAGGCGCCTCTTATCTTTTAAACCTGTATCATAGCTATAGGCCACTCTAAATTTATTAGTAATGTAATATTGAAATAAAAACCCTGGACCATACCCGCCCCTAACAAAAGCGCCCAACCATAGTTTTTTGTAAAGAAAAAAGTTGAAATTTAAGTCCAGTTGATTACCATTATCGGCAATTTTTAAAAGTACTGTGGGAGCAAATATTAAATTTTGATTAAACAAAAACGATTTGCCCAACGAAATAAAATTATGCGTGCGTAAACGGTACGAAACGCTACCAGCATTGTTTCCTAACGAAATATTGTATAAACTTTTAGCTCCTATGTGTGTAGCACTAATGCCTACAAAAAAAGTATTAGTTCTTAAATAAATTCCGGAGTTAATATCTAAGGCATTGTAATTTTGAGTTTGACTAAATAGTGAGTTATTTTCGGTTGTTTTAAAATTAAGTTTATTAAACTCGAATTGGAAGCGGTTGTAGCCCGCATTTACTCCTAAAGATAATTTCCATTTGTTTGATAATTTTAAAATGTAGGCAAAGTTGCCATATATACCAAATAAATTGCGAGGACCCATAACATCGTTTACAACGGTTAATCCTACCCCAATGTGTTTATTTAAAATAGGTCCATGTAAACTTAAACAACTTGTTTTGGGTGCTCCGTTAAAACCAGCCCATTGATTGCGTACCGAGGCTACTACGCTTAAACCATCGCGTGCACCTGCATAAGCGGGGTTTATAACCATTTGGTTAAATTGGTAAAGGTTATATTGTGGGTCTTGCTGAGCCTTGCTATTTTTTATATAAATAAAGCAAATTAATAGAGTTATTATTTTTTTCATTTTAACTTTGTTAATTATTTATTAATTCTATCCAACCTTTTCTTACTTTTCCATTACCATAATTTAGTATGTAAAAATAAGTACCTGAAACCAAGTGAGCATAATCATCCTTTTTAGGCCAAAAATTTGTTGTGTTGTTGTATTTTTTAATTGTAATAATAGAACCACCCCAACGGTTATAAATGGAAATTTGATTATCAACATATTTTTCAATATCCTCTATAAAAAAAGCATCGTTATTACCATCGTTGTTTGGCGTAATAGCATTATAAACTAAAGTATTATTTTGTTCGCATGATGGGTCTATTAATATATCAATAGTTTTATCTGAAATGCAGTTATTGCCATATTCATAAGATAAACTGTAGGTAGTGTTTGTAGTTGGATTAACAGTAATGCCGGGTTTGTTTATAATGCCGTTTGACCAAGTGTAAGATGTAGTTGATAGAAAACTAAGTGTAATGGAATCGCCTACACAAATAGGATTTTTAGTAGCAATTATTTTGTTTGTATTTTGAGCATGTAAATTTACAATTACAGTATTTGTACCTATACAGCCATAGCTATCCGTTCCTTCAACGGTATATGTAGTATTACTTGTTGTAGTAGTTGTAAATGATGGAAAGGCATTAGTACCATTCCAAGTAAAGGTTTGTGCCCCACTAGCAAGTAAATTTATGGTTGTGCCGCTACAAACTGTGGTACTTGTAAAGGGCGTAATGCTTATGCTAGGTACTGCGGAAACTATTATACTAATTGTATCGCTTTTTAATAAACAAGAAGTGCCTGCTGTATAAGGAAATTGGAACTGTAAATTGTAATAATAATTGTTTTGTGAATTTACAGTAATTGATGGGCTTGTAACAATAATTGAAGTAGTACCAACAGAGTACCAATTGTAAGTGGGGATTATTAACGGAGAAACGGTAACATTACTTGATGCTATTAATCCTGCGGACGAATTACCACAGATTACTGTGCCTTTGTTTGTTATATAATTTTTGTACGAAAAATTTGGAATGACTACCGGAATCGCTCTATTGCCTTTCCAAGTCTTTATAAAAATGTCGTTTACGCTATTGTTATCAAAATCTTCCACTTCCATTTCTTCGGATAATAGAATATTTGACGCTAGTGCAAAAATTGGCGGAAAATTATTAAACGAAGAATTGGCTCCATCTTGCAAATAAATCACTAACCCTAAGCCTGTAATACCTACAAAATCTATATACCCGTCGTCGTTTATATCTTTTAATTTAAAATCTTTAAGCGTAACAGAAGATGTAAAAGGGATATTGAATGATGTTATGTATGATAGACCAGTAGATGAACCGAAAAACACAGATATTAAATTTGTACTCGATTTTTCACTGTAAGAAATTAAGTCTTGTTTACCGTCGTTATTTATATCGCCCATTGCACATTGAAGTGGTTCGTAACCAAAGCTAGCGACACTAGGCAAAATTGCCTGCCTGCTTTCGTTAAAGCCTAGTATTGTACTTGCATTATTATATTGTAAAATAACCATCGAGTCCAATTTATTAGGGTACGTAAACGCTATGTCTAATTTTAAATCACCATTTATATCACCCACGGCAAAATCAATTTTATTGGTAATTGATAAGTTTGGCAGGCCATAAAAAATTAATTTCTGATAGTCTAAATTAAAACTAATACTTGAAGTGTTCATGGATGTATTTTTGTAACATAATACGGCAACGCCATAATTAGTATTTACATGTGAACCAACTAATAATATATCGTCTTTTGAATCATTATCAAAATCGGCAGTTTGCAAATATGAAACTGATGGCGAATAGCTGGTAAGTATAGGAATAGTTTGAGCCAAATTAAAAACGAAGCTATTGTTAGTTAGTATTTTTAAATTTCCGTTGTAACAAATAGCTATATCTTCATCTCCATCTTTATCATAATCACCCGATGAAATAGAATTATTTAAACCAATTCCACTTAATGTGGTAGAACTTACTAAAGCGTATCCCAAACCAAATCCTAATGCTTTATAAACTTTTAGTTGCTGCATATTTAAATCTGCAATTACAAAATCTAAAAGGGTATCGCCATTAAAATCGGCAATAACCATATTTTTAGTTGGTTTTACAGTATCACCTATTGGTTGTTGTTTGTCTAGGCACAAAGAATTCTGTACATAAGGCAATTGCGCTTTTACCAAACTAATTGATGATAGCAAACAAACAAAACTTAAATATTTTAAAATTACTTTAATCAAACACAAAAAATTAATCTTTTAAAACCTCAACCCAACCTTTTATTGCCTTGCTATTATCTCCTAATTCAATTATGTAAAAATAGGTAGAAGATACTAATTTACTCGATTCATCTTTTGTGGGCCAAAATTTAATAACGTTATCATAGCCATTAATATCGGCTAATTGCTGCCCCCAACGGTTATAAATAGTTACTCTGTTTTTAGGGAATTCGGTAATGTTTTCAATAAAAAACGCATCATTAGTACCATCGCCATTAGGTGTTATGGCATTAAACAAATTTACTTTGCAAGGCCCGTTTACATCTGTAATTACAAATGTTTGCATTTGAAAAGTATCTATTGTAAAGTTACTATTTTTAGGGATTAACACAATTACCTGTATACTATAACTACCAGCTTTTAAACTGTCAACCATTGAACAATTGCTTAAAGGACAAAGAGTGCTTGGCAACCAATTATAAGATACTGTATAGGTTGGTAAAATATTTGAAAGTGAGGCAGAAATAAAGCCATCGTTTTTATCTTTACACGTAACATCGCTTTTAATAACGGTAAGTGCAGGGCCAACTTTACTAACCAAATCGGGTTGCAAAAACCCCTGTGTAATTAAAAAATTATTAGAGCTTAACGTTTGTATAAATGGTTCGCCTACATTATCGGTAATTGAAATGCCTGTTGTACCCAAAGCGCGATGGCTTCCGGCAGAGTTTATTACCTGGGGAGCTATGGATTGACAATAAATTAATTGTGAACCAAAAAGAAATATTATAAATATTGTTTTTTTCATGTTAATTTATTCTATAACAAAGTAATTAAACGCAATATTTACTAAATTGATGGGTGATATCGTGTTATTAGAAAATTTAATAGTACAGCCACTTGGTCCTGCGGTAAATATTTCATGCGATAACTTTGCCGTTTGATTATTTGTAGGAGTTATAACTACATATGGTGTATTACTGTATGATTTATCAAATGAAAATGCTACTGTAACATAATCATTAGTATTTAAAATTACCGTAAAACTTGGTATAGCAGTAATTAAGCCCCTAACGTCGTTAGAGTTACCCACTTTTGTAGAAGTTAGAGTTACAGTACTGCTTGAGTTAGAAGATGTTCCAGTTATATTTATATTAGTTCCAACAGCTCCTATGTGACCCTTATCTAGTAACAACGATAGATTATTTGATCCTCCAACCGAACAACTATTTATTGCAATTATAGTAGCGCCCTTTCCAAAAGTTTCTGCTTTTAATGCGCCAAAATCGCTATTTGTAGCAATATAAACTGCCGGTAAACTAGACGTAGAGCTGGTTAAATTAAACCTTCCTGCTTGGCCGTTCCCTGTTGATTCGCCGGATACGCCAACGCCATTAGGACTTTGCCCCCAAACACCATTAAAATTGCCACTGTAACCAATAACTCCATGATTAAAATTAGCTTTTCCATAAACACCGGCAGTTGTACCATTTAATCCGCCAATTACCTCGCCAAAAATTGCTGGTGATAGGGAAGTATTTGAGGGTAAAATACTAGCGTAAATTGCAGGCTTTGTATTGTTTTTTTGTAAAACTATTAAAGCAGTATCAGAACTTATGGTCGTTGGATTTACGATAGTTACCCTGCTTTGATAACCCACACTGCCAGTAAAGGGAATACCAAATAAAATACGACTATTAGTAAAGGAAGATGCAGCGTGTATGTAATTTGCACTATTTGTAAAAGGACCACTCCCTGTTAGTGGAGTCATCCAAGTACCTCTGCCATTGTTTGAAGTTTTTGTTAATATATCTCCTATATTTCCTGGATTGGTTAATGAACCTAATAACAATGAATCGGTAACCATTACACCACCTCTATCAAAAATTGCCGCATATTTATTTGTGGCGGTACTATTATTATCTACAGTGGCAAATAAACCTATTGCATAATTATTGTTTACGGCTGTTCCGCTTGACGAACCTATGCCTAATAACCCAACGCCATTACTTAAAAACGAGGACCCCTGACCAAGTACTCCAATGCCCGTACCCGCTACATTATAACCTGCAAAATGACCGCCAAAAATACCTATTCCAGAATTTGTTCCTGTTGATGGAGAACTGCCTGTAGCAAGGCCTCTAACACCTGCATAATTTGTAACGGCAAAGTTATTGTAACCAAAAATTGCTGCACTATCCAAACCGTTTTCTGTTATAGATTGAAACTTATTTTGTTTAATATTTAAACTGTTTCCTACAGTAACTCTATTACCATTATTTAATAGGTTTGTATCTATTACCCAATCAGAGTTAGAAGAATTATATCTTAAAGTTGTACCATTTAAAGTTGCAGTTGGTAATGCGTCGGAACCTGATTTTTCGGCATATAGTGCATATGGCACACTTACTAGTTGTTGTGGTTGACCTAACGGAATGTAATTTGTTCCACCACTAGCATCCATACTAATTTGTAAAAAATACGGCCCGTTTTGCCAATTTAAACCAGCCAAACTATTTATTTTACCAATTTGAGTTGTAAATAAACCTAAACTATTAGTAGTAATAGCATGCGTTTCGGTATAACTAACCGAGCCCGTAATAGTACCTTGAATTAACTCAAAAACTATACCAATAGTTTG
This sequence comes from Bacteroidota bacterium, assembly GCA_043772435.1. Classification (GTDB taxonomy): domain Bacteria; phylum Bacteroidota; class Bacteroidia; order B-17B0; family Aurantibacillaceae; genus Aurantibacillus. Next base: position 43,387 of record JAYVGH010000130.1, on the reverse strand, counting down.
GTTTATAATTGGTGTACCTGTAGCATTACGCGCTACGCCTTGGTAGTTAATTAAAGGCGGAGCAGGGCTTTGGGAAAAAATCTTACTGCAGGATAATAATAAAGATAAAAATATAATTTGTTTCATGTTTATTCTATTACAAAGTAGTTAAACCTTAAAAAATTAAAACCTGCTGCAAAACTTGTACTTGCACCACTATTATTAATTATTTTAACCGTAAAATTACCACCATTTTGTGCTGTAACGACGTAAGAAAATTTACTAGTTTCAACAGGAGTTAAAATTACGGTTGTTCCAGTATTATACTGCTTATTAAAAACAACATTAACATCGACAAAGGCTAAAGCGACTGCACCAGTAAAACCAGAAATAGCAACCGTAATTGTACCTTTAGTATCGGTGCTTTGAGCTGTAATACTTGCTGTTGGCACAAAGCCACCTAGGCCATTTGTAACAACTGATACTGTTGGTGCTGGACCAGTTGATTTAATATGACCGTTATTTATTTTTAAAGCAACTTGTCCTGTTCCGGTAGGCGCAGAAGTTACATTTAAAGCAACCGCACCATTTCCTGTTCCTGAATTAATTATATTCGCGGCAGCATCGGCAATACTATTATTTGAAGCATTTATTGCACTACCGGTAAATGTATTTATAACGTTAATTACTGACGGGTTACTGCCGCTAACATCTAATTTTGATAATGGTGTAGTTATACCAATACCTACATTTCCAACTGAGGAAATAACAGCATGTTGAGAATTTGCAGTTTTAAAAACTAAATCATTAAAATCGGTAGTGCCAATAAAATTGGTTGATGGATTAGTTCCTGTATTTCCTAAAGTGCTCCAAGCCGCGCCGGTGCTACCTGTAGATGAGGCACTTATAGTTATGTTTGGCCAACTACTTCCGATAACAATTCCGGTACCACCTGCAACAGTAGGTAGAGGTATTGATAAAACAGAAGAGCTAAGCCCATTACTTAAAATGCCATTATTAGGGTCAGAAAAATTTAAGCTATATGTAGGTGAATTTATTACCGAACCAGAAGTAATACTAATATTTTGACCACTTGTATATGTTGTTGAAGTTGGGGTTAACGTATTTGAAATTATTCCACCCAAAATGCTTATACCATTACCAGCGCTGTAAGTTGTACCTGATGCAATTACAACAGTATTGCCCCCTATATTTAAAATATTATTTGAAAAAGTAACAGATGGTGCTGGCGCCGACCCTGCCTCTTTAGCATAAAATGCATATGGCACCGTAAGTAATTGCTGTGGCGGTAAGGTTACATTGCCCGCACCCATATTAATGGTAATGGTTAAAAAAGCAGGCGTATCGTCCCAACCACTTGTAGGTAACGGATTACTATTACTACCAATTGTAGTATTAAATAAACCTAACGAATTAGTTATTACGGATTGATTGCCCGAATAAAAGTTACTATTAATATTAGTATTAATAACAAAAGTTAAAGTAAGTGCTTGATTAATTAACGGCACTCCCGCTGCATCTCTTGCAACACCTTGGTAATTAATTAAACTTGGTGTTTGGGATGATAGTGTAAAAGAAATTATACTAACAAAAAATAAAAAATAGAATTTCATGTTTTATTAAAAAAAAAATTATAAGTAAAGATATAAAAAATAATTTAATATGCAAGTCCAAAATCTTAGGGTTATAATAGCAGAAAATGAAGCCTAATTTACAAGTATTATTGCCTTTTATTTAACTAAAACCACACCCTTATACCGTAATTTAGTGCCTCCTTTTTTATCGTTACTTTTTAAAAGTATAACTCTATCCTGTCTATCGTAAACGGTTTTTGTATCAAAAATAATGGTTACGGTTTCTGTTTTATTTGGTGCTATAGGTTGTTTTGGATAATTAACTGTTGTGCAACTGCAGCCAATTTCAACACTGGTTATAATTAAGGGTTGATTGCCGCTATTTTTAATTATGTAATCTAGTTTTACTACTTCGCCTTTTTTTACGAAACCAAAATTTTTCTTTGCATCATCAACTTCTAATTTTGCTTGGGCATTAAGGCGCACAGTCGTAAAAGTTAAAGTAAGTATTAAAACAACAAATCTCATTTTTACTTTAAAATATTTTTTATTAATTGTGTTGTAGAATAACCATTTAAAAAAGGAATTGTAACTACCTCCCCACCATTGGCTTTTACAACATCATAACCCACTATTTTTTCTACTTCGTAATCGCTACTTTTTACTAAAACATTTGGATTTAAAAATGTAATTAATTCTAACGGCGTATCTAAATCAAATAAAACAATTGCATCTACACAACCCAATCCCGCTAAAACACCTGCTCTGTCTAATTCATTATTTATAGGCCGGTTTGGCGCTTTATTTAAACGTTTTACCGATTTATCGGTATTTAAGCCTAGTACTAAAAAATTCCCTAAATCACGTGCTTGGTTCAAATACTCAACATGTCCGGGGTGCAGTATGTCAAAACATCCGTTTGTAAAAACAATTTTTTTACCTAAAAATTTTTTTGTGTTTACTAGTCGTAAAGCATCTTCTTTACTCATTAATTTACTTTTAAGCGCTTGGTAAAACCCCATCTTTTTTTCTATTATAAATTGGTAAAACAATAAAACTAATTAACCCTAAAATTAATATTAAAACTAATTGGCTCGTCCAGGCTAACCAAGGTAATGCAAAAGCCCAAACATCATCTATATGATACGTTGTTAACAGTATGCCCCCCACAATTGCCGGATAAGCGCCCAAACCTCCTGGCGATAATATAACGCCAAAAGTACCAAATAACAACAAAGTTAAACAAGCCCCCTGACCCAAATTTTGCGTGCCGCTTAATGCAAAAAAACACAAATACAATGCGTAAAAATAACACAGCCAAATTAAAACACTTAATACAATAAACTTAACAGGGTTTCTCATTTTACGAATAGAACCAATGCCTTTACCCAACCCTTTTATAATTCCGCCAAGTTTGCCTTTCATTAACCCAATAACTTTTTTGCGTAAAAACAAAAACAATGCTATAAATAAAATCATTATAATTATTAAAACAATTAATTTTGTCGGGTTACTACCTACTCCTGATAATTTTTCTTTTAAGGGCAGTAAAATTAAAGCGTTTGCTAAACCGCTTAACTCTTTAAACTCTACTAAAAGCGTTAATACAAAAATTAGCACAAACAAAATAAAATCAACAATACGCTCGGTAATTACGGTTCCTAAAGCTACTTCAAAAGGCACTTTATCGTATTTAGTTGCTAAAGTACACCGGCTTATTTCGCCCATACGGGGTATGCCGTAGTTAGCCAAATAACCAATTAAAACGTAGCAATTGGCATTTAATAGTTTTGTTTTATAGCCAAGGGGTTGTAGCAAATAATTCCAACGGTAAGCCCTTAAAAAATGACTTAACAGGGCAACAAGCATACTCATTAATATCCAAAAATAATTAGCGTTTTTAAATGCGGCTATAATTTCGTTTTTTTTAGGCGCAACCTGCCTTAAAGTTAACCAAATTAACAACACACCAATACCTAATAAAACTATAAATTGAATAATAGATTTAGTGCTTTTTATTTTAGCCACTTTACTTTAGTTTATTTGTTTTAGTATCAGGAAAAACAACCCAAGGTCTAAATTTTTTCGCCTCCTCAAAATCCATATCAGCATAAGAAATTACAATTACCACATCACCTACTTTTATTACTAAAGCTGCCGGTCCGTTTAAACAAATTACACCGCTACCACGTTCACCCTTTATTACATAAGTAATTATTCGTTTGCCATTATTTTTGTTTAAAACATGTACTTGTTCATTCTCAATTAGGTTGGCAGCATCCATTAAATCTTCATCAATGGTTACACTACCTATATAATCTAACTCAGCCTGTGTTACTGTTACACAATGCAATTTAGATTTCATTACTTGAATTTGCATAAGGATATAAAGGTAAGGTATTTTTTAATACACAATTCCCCACTCTTAAAACGCTAAAGTTGAAAACTTAATACATAACAAAAATTTTAAAAAAATAAAATAGTTTCAATAAAAAAAATCAATTAATTTTAATGATTATTAATTGAGTAACTAATGAGTGCGTTTGATGATGATGCTGAAGGTGGCAACGAACGAGAATTTGAACAAAATTTAAAGCGTTTTGAAGATATGCTTGCCAATGGCGAGCCACAATTTTTTGATGCTGACGAAATTGAAGAAGTAATTGATTATTACTTACAATGGTACAATTACGAAATGGCAAAAAAAGCCATTGATTTTGGTTTAGAACGTTTCCCCTTTTCTTCAATTATTAAAATTCGCTACGCCCAATATTTATCTACCCAACATTTTACCCACGAAGCATTATGTTTACTAAACGAAGTAGAGCAAATAGAACAAGGCAATTTTGACTTATACATGGCGCGTGGTTACATATACAGCCAAATGGGCTTAGGCGAGCAAGCAATCGAAAATTTTAAAACCGCCATTCCACTTGCCGAATATAAAGATGAGGTGTATGTGGCTTTAGGCATAGAATTTTTAAACGAAGAAAAAGCCGACGACGCACTTTATTACTTAAAAAAAGCGCTTAAACTCAATCCAAAAAATGAAGTTGCTTTAAACGAATTATCACTTTGTTTTGATTTGACAGGTAAAAGTGAAGAGGCTATTATTTTTTACGAAAATTATATCGATAATCATCCTTACAGTTATTTTGCCTGGTTTAATTTAGGCTTAGCATACAACCGTGTGGGTTTGTTTGAAAAAGGCATAGAAGCCTACGACTTTGCCATTGCCATTAATGAACAATTTAGCTCTGCTTATTTTAATAAAGCCAACTCGTTAGCACAATTAGAACGTTACGAAGAAGCTATAGAAGTGTATAAAGAAACCTTTAAACACGAAGATACCGACCCTACAACATATTATTATATAGGCGAGTGTTACGAAAACTTAAACCGTTTTGAAGAAGCTTTAGTAAATTATAATAAATGTGTTAAACTCGATCCTGCAAATGCAGATGCCTGGCTGGGCATTGGCGTTGTTTTAGACGCTATGAACAGGGTTACAGAAGGCGTACATTACGTAAAAAAAGCCATTGAAATAAACCCAAACGAACCTGAATATTGGTACGTGTTTGCCGAAGTACAGCAAAAATTAGGTTTTATTGAAGAATCTGCGGCCGCTTACCAACGTGTAATCGAGTTGGAATATACTGATTATGATTTGTGGCTGGATTATAGCGCGCTTTTACAACAAAACGGATATTATAAAGATGCTTTAGAAGCTGTGGCGCAAGGCATAAAACTACATCCGGCAGTAGCTGAATTGTATTACCGTATGGGCGTTTTATTAATTTATCGCGAAAAGCGACAAGAAGCACTAGAGTATTTTACAAAAGGTTTAGAACTCAACTACAGTATTCACCAAAATATTTTTGATTTTGAACCCTTGCTACAAAATGATAAAGAATTGTTACATTTAATTTCTAATTACAAAAACTAATATGCCAAACCATTATAATTTTAATCTTTCCAACCTCCCCAACCGAACCTTCAAACCTCGCGAAGATGGTGTAACTATGGTAATGGATAAAGGCATAAGCCTTCGTCAAGCCGAAGATATGTTAAGTGCAAGCGCAGATTATATCGATTTTGTAAAATTAGGTTTTGGAACTTCTATTATTTCTAAAAACGTTAAAGAAAAAATTAAGTTATATCAAAAGCAAAACATTAAAGTGTATGTTGGAGGCACATTGTTTGAAGCATTTATTGTTCGTAATAAATTTGACGATTATTTAAAATATATTACCGATTTAGGATGCGATAGTGCTGAAGTAAGCGACGGTAGTGTTAGCTTAAACCACGATAAAAAATGCGAATATATTGCAACCTTAGCCAAAAATTTTACAGTACTAAGCGAAGTGGGTAGTAAAGAAGAAGGCGTTATTATTCATCCGGCCCGTTGGATAAAAATGATGCAGTCGGAGCTTGATGCCGGCGCGTTTAAAGTTATTGCCGAGGCCCGCGAAAGTGGTACTGTTGGTATCTTTCACAAAAACGGAAGCGCACATACACTTTTAATTAATCGTATTGTGAATAAAGTAAAACTCGAAAACATTATTTGGGAAACCCCACAAAAAAGTCAACAAGTATATTTTTTAAAGTTGTTTGGTTGTAATGTAAATGTTGGTAATATTAGCGTAGACGATGTTATCCCTTTAGAAACTCTTCGTATAGGGCTTCGTGGAGATACTTTTTTTACCTATTTACCCGAAACAATGAAAGAAGAATTAAATTAAACCTAACTATTTCCTATTTTCTAATCTCTAATCCCTATTCCCTAATAATATGAAAGAAATAACGCCTCTCGAACTAAAAACATTAAAAGACACAAACGCTAACTATCAATTAATAGATGTACGCGAAGAATATGAATTTGACGAAGCCAATATTAACGGCGAGTTAATTCCAATGGGCGAAGTAATGGATAACATTGAAAAAATTAGTAAAGATAAACAAGTTGTTGTACACTGCCGAAGCGGTAAACGAAGTGCCACAGTAATTAACGCATTAGAAAGCCAGCATGGCTACACAAATTTGTATAATTTAAAAGGTGGTATTTTAGCATATTTAGAAGAAGTAAAGTAGCATTTTTTAATTTTTAATTCTCAATTTTTAATTTATTTAATAATGATAGAAATTTTTAAACACTTATGGCCTCTTTCCATCGAAAACTTTCAATGGATTTTTGATAATTACGGAACAGCAATTTATATAATTTTATTCCTAATTATTTTTATCGAAACAGGGTTGGTTGCTATGCCTTTTCTTCCGGGAGACTCATTACTTTTTGTAGCGGGTATTTTTGCAAGTAGTGGAATGTTAAATTTTACTTTTCTTTTGGTATTACTATCCTTTGCCGCTATTTTGGGCGATAATTGTAATTATTGGGTTGGACGAAAAATTGGCATTAAAATTTTTGATTTTAAACTAAGAGGTAAGCCAATAGTTAAAAAAGAGTATTTGGATAAAACACATGTGTTTTTCGAAAAACATGGTACTAGAGCCATTATAATGGCTCGTTTTGTGCCGTTTGTGCGCACTTTTGCTCCTTTTGCAGCAGGCATTGGTAAAATGGATTATAAAAAATATTTTATGTTCGATGTCTTGGGAGGCGTTTTATGGATTGGTAGCTTAACTACCGCAGGTTATTTTTTAGGTGGTTTTGAAATTATTCGAAAAAAAATAGATTTAATTTGTATCGGAATTATTTTAGTATCAGTTCTCCCAATAATTATTAGTTATTTTAAAAATAAAAATATCAAAAGTGCGTAAAATATAAATTATATTAGTTACATCCGTAAAAAACCTAATCGATAAATTGGGTTTTTTTTACGATTAAATATTTTATTATTTAGAATCATTATAAATTAAGTAAAAGGTTAAAAATATTTAAAATTTCCCACATTAATTACCCATATTCTGTTAAATTTGCCCTCGTTTTGTGTCATTATTTTGTCATAAAACCTAAGCATACGACATTTTTCTAATATTTTATATGAAAAACAATTTATCTCAAGTTTCAGTAAAAGCCTTACTAGTATTAGTTATCACGGTTTTTACTTTCTCTACAACACTTAAAGCCCAAGACGGCGAAAAATTATTTAAACAAAATTGCGCCGTTTGTCACTCGTCGCATACCGACCAAATGGGTACAGGACCTGGTTTAAAAGGTGTTTTTGATCGTATACCTAAAGGAGATTGGATTACAAAATGGATAATTAATAACGTAAAATTAATTAAAAGTGGCGATGTGTATGCTAACCAAATTTACACCAAATACAATAAAACAGCTATGACTGTTTTTGAAGGACAGATTGATGAAAAAGGCGTTGCAGATATTCTTGTGTTTTTAAAAGGTCCAGATCCTGCAGCTAAGCAAATAACCGCTGGTCCTGCAGCTGGCGGTGGGGGCGATGAATCCAAAGATGAGAAAAAAGGCGGCATCGAACCTCTCTATTTAATTTTAGGAATTATTGTAATTTTAGCAATATTAATTGGCGCTTTCCGCAGTGTACGCACATCTATGCAAAACGCCTCTAACCGCGCTGAAGGTAAAACTGAAAATCCTGATATTACATTTTTTCAAGAGATTAAAAATTGGATGCAAGGTCACCGCCGAATAGTTGGTGTGTTTGTTATTATTATCGCTTTTGGAGGTATGAAATCGTGTTGGGATGCTTGTTACAACATTGGTGTATATTACGATTGGAAAACGCAAAAAGGCTATAAACCCGAACAGCCTATTAAATTCTCTCACAAATTACATGCCGGCGAAAACGAAATTGCTTGCCAATACTGCCACAGTTCAGTTGAAAAATCGCGTCATGCTGGTATTCCCTCTGTAAATATTTGTATGAATTGCCATAAGGGTATTCAAAAAGGACCACAATACGGCGAAATAGAAATCGGTAAAATATATGCCGCTAATAATTTTAATCCTAAAACCGCTACGTATGATTTAACTAAACCCGAAAATCCAATTAAATGGATAAAAGTTCATAATTTACCCGATCACGTTTATTTTAATCACTCACAACATGTTGTAGTTGGTAAAATTGAGTGTACAGCCTGCCATGGTAATTTAAAAGAAATGACGGTGGCAGAGCAAAAAGCGCCTTTAACTATGAAGTGGTGTATTGAGTGTCACCGTAAAACAGAAGTAGTAATGGAAGGTAACGCTTATTATGATCGCTTACACAAAGCGTTAAAAGAAAAATATGCTGGCCAGTACGATGTTAAAATGACAGTAGATAAGATTGGTGGATTAGAGTGTGGTAAATGTCATTATTAATAAATTTAAGAAGTTAGATTTTAGAAACACGAATTAAAAAGATGTCTATGTCAAAAAAATATTGGAAAGGTTTACCTGAACTTCATAACAGTCCAGAGTTTCAAGAGCAAGCAAAAAATGAATTTGCTACGCCTCTTCCTATGGATGAGTTTTTAAGCAGCAACGAAGCCGAGCAATCGGGTACTTCTCGTCGCGATTTTTTAAAAGTAATGGGTTTTAGTACTGCAGCAGTTGCCTTAGCCGCTTGTGAAACACCTGTTATTAAATCTATTCCTTATGTAGTAAAGCCAGAAGAAGTTACCCCTGGTGTTGCTAATTTTTATGCCTCTACTTTTTACGACGGACACGATTATTCTTCTATTTTAGTTAAAACACGCGAAGGTCGCCCCATTAAAATTGAAGGTAACGATTTATCAAAAGTTACACATGGCGGTACTACTGCCCGTGTACAAGCTTCTGTTTTAGGGTTATACGATGGTGCTCGTTTACGCGGCCCAATTGTTAAAGGTAAAGATGTGAGTTGGAAAGGTGCTGATGATGCAGTTGCCGCTTCATTAGCCGGTGGTACAATTCGTATTTTAACTTCTACTATTATTTCTCCTTCTACCAAAGCAGTAATTGCTGAGTTTACTTCAAAATATCCAAATACAAAACACGTTACTTACGATGCTATTTCATACAATGCCTTAACCTTAGCCAACAAAAATGTTTGGGGTAAAGCGGTTGTTTCTTCATACGATTTTAGCAAAGCAAAAACCATTGTTGGTTTAGCGTGCGACTTTTTAGGTAACTGGTTAAATCCTACCGAATTTGCAAAACAATACGCTACAACGCGTAAGGTTACTAAAGATAAACCGGAAATGAGTAAACATTACCATTTTGAGTCTAACCTTTCCTTAACCGGCGCTAACGCTGATGAGCGTTACATGGTAAAAGGTTCTGAATTAGGTTCGGTGGCTGTTGCTTTGTTTAACGAAGTAGCAAGTGCTACAGGTAATTCAAAAGTAACCGGTAACGAAAAAATTTCTAACCCTGAGGCTGTAAAAGCAATTAAAAAAGCAGCTGAAGCATTAACAAAAAATAAAGGTCAATCTATTGTTGTTGCCGGTGTTAACGACGAAGGCGTTCAAACCTTAGTTAACGGTATTAATAAAATGTTAGACAATTACGGTAAAACCGTAGATGTTCAAAATCACTTTAATTTAAAACAAGGTAACGATAAAGATTTTGCTGAGTTAGTAGCCGATATGGCTGCCGGAAAAGTAAACGTGTTAATGACGTATGCTTGTAATCCGATTTACACAGCACCTGCCAGTTTAAAATTTGCCGATGCTTACAAAAAAGTAGCTACAAAAGTATCGTTTGCAAACGTGTTGGATGAAACAGCTCAAATGGCAGATGTTGTTTGCCCTGATCATCACTGGTTAGAATCGTGGAATGATGCTAACCCAAAACGCGGTCATTATTCATTACAACAACCCACAATTAATCCAATATTTGCTTCACCTCGTCACGAAGGTACTCGTCAGTTTCAAGACAGTATCTTAAAATGGAGTGGTGTAAAAGCAGATTATTTAACTTATTTACAAGGTGTTTGGAACAATAGTATTTTCCCTAATCAAGGTAAATATGCCGATTTCCCTAGCTTTTGGGCTAATGCCTTACACGATGGTGTTGTAAAAACCTACGTTCATAAAGATGTTGTAGTTGCGCCAATGGTTAAAGATAGTACTGGTAAACCGGTATTGGCAGGTATAGCAACAATCATTAACGAATTAGTTAGCGATTCAGTAATAAAGCCGGAACTAAAAGCAGATAATAAAAAAGAACCTGTTTATACTGAAGAACTTCCAACACCTGATTTTAAAAAAGCCGCTACTATGGCAACTGCCATAAAAGGTGGTGCTTTTGACTTAATAATATACGAAAAAATTGGTTTAGGGAATGGTAATCATAGCAATAACCCATGGTTAATGGAATTACCTGACCCAATTAGTAAAGTTACTTGGGATAACTACATTACCATGAGCCCTGTTGATATTAAGGCAATGGGTTTAAACGAAATGTTGCGCCAAGATATATTTGGATCAATAGTAGATGTAACTATAAACGGTGTAAAAATTTCTGTACCCGTGTTTCCTCAACCTGGGCAGGCAGTAGGCACTATTGGTTTAGCTTTGGGTTATGGTCGAAGTGCCGAAACTATGAAAGTAGCGAACGGCGTTGGTGTTAATGCGTTTCCATTTTTAAATATGGTAAACGATACCATTCAAACAGTTACAGGTAATGTTACTGTTACTAAAGGAGAAGGAACTCATAAATTTGCCGCTACTCAAATTCATCATACCATTATGGGTCGTGAAGAATTTTTATTACGCGAAGTATCTTTACCTGAGTTTAAAGAATTAGATAAATCTGCTTGGAATCCAGAAACAGAATTAACTGTTCATGGTGGCGGTAAAAAAAATGTAAACGATATTGATTTATGGGACGCACATCCTCGTATGAATCACAAGTGGGGCATGACAATTGATATGCAATCTTGTATTGGTTGTGCTGCCTGCGTTGTGGCTTGTACAAGCGAAAATAATGTTTCGGTAGTTGGTAAAGACGAAGTTGCAAAAAGCCGCGATATGTTTTGGTTGCGTATCGACCGTTACTATAGTTCAAACATGACCCGCGAAAAAGCAAATGAAGAACATGTAGGAGCAAAAGAAATGTACATTGAAATGGAAAGCCCTTCAGAAAACCCGAAAGTCACTTTTCAACCAATGATGTGCCAACACTGTAACCATGCACCTTGCGAAACCGTATGCCCTGTATTGGCCACTACGCATAGTGGGGAGGGTTTAAATCAAATGACATATAACCGTTGCATAGGTACACGTTATTGTGCAAATAATTGTCCGTTTAAAGTTCGCCGTTTTAATTGGTTTAATTATACCGAAAATATTGATTTTGCGGATATTAATCCATCTCAATTAGAATTAGGTAAAATGGTGCTTAATCCTGATGTAACTGTTCGTTGCAGAGGGGTTATGGAAAAGTGTAGCATGTGCGCTCAACGTTTGCAAGCCGGTAAATTAGTTGCTAAAAAAGCGGGTATGCCATTAGTAGATGGATCTATAAAAACAGCTTGCCAGCAAGCCTGTCCCACAAACGCTATTATGTTTGGCGATGTTAATGATACCGAATCGGAAGTTGTAAAATGGCGCAAAGATGACCGTAATTACTTATTGTTAGAAGACGTTGGCGTAAAACCAACCGTATCTTATATGATAAAAGTTCGTAATCAAGAAGAAGCTATGCTTGAAAAAGAAGAAGTTTTAGGCGCAAAACACGAAGATAAAAAAGAAGACCCTCATACCGAAGAAAAACATTCATAATATTAAACTTTAAGATACTATGCACGCAGAATCAGAAATAAGGATACCGTTAATATTAGGCAGCAAAAGCTATCGCCAAATATCCGACGATATTATTGCGCCAATTGAAGGCAAAGCCGCCAAAGGTTGGTACACATTAATTACGCTTTGCGCCTTAAGCTTTTTATGGGGTATAGGTTGTTTAGCTTACACCATTGGAGTGGGAATTGGCGCTTGGGGAAGTAATAATGGTGTAGATTGGGCTTGGGACATTACCAACTTCGTATGGTGGATTGGTATTGGTCACGCAGGTACTTTAATTTCCGCTGTGTTACTATTATTCCGTCAAAAATGGCGAATGGCTATTAACCGTTCGGCAGAAGCAATGACGATTTTTGCAGTATTGTGTGCCGCTATCTTCGTAACTTTGCATACTGGTCGTCCGTGGTTAGATTATATGTTATTCCCTTTGCCAAATCAATTTGGTAGTTTGTGGCCTAATTTTAACTCGCCGTTATTGTGGGACGTGTTTGCAGTATCAACCTATGCAACAGTATCTATAGTATTTTGGTACATTGGTTTGATTCCGGATTTTGGCATGATTCGCGACCGTGTAATCAAACCTTGGCAAAAGAAAATGTACAGCACTTTATCGTTTGGTTGGGGTGGAAGTGCTCGTCATTGGAGTCGTTTTGAAGAGGTATCTTTAGTTTTAGCTGGCTTATCAACACCTTTAGTATTCTCAGTTCATTCCATAGTATCGTTCGACTTTGCTACTTCGGTAGTACCAGGTTGGCATACAACTATTTTCCCTCCTTATTTTGTATCAGGTGCAGTTTTTTCAGGATTTGCTATGGTATTAACTTTAATGCTAATTGTACGTAAAATATACAAGTTAGAACATTATGTAACTATTAAGCACGTAGAATATATGAACATTGTAATTATTGTTACAGGTTCCATTGTTGGCGTTGCTTATTTAACCGAGCTATTTGTAGCTTGGTACAGTGGAGTAGAGTGGGAACAATATGCGTTTTTAAATCGTGCCACGGGGCCTATGGCTTGGAGTTATTGGATAATGATGAGTTGTAACGTACTATCGCCACAACTGTTCTGGTTTAAAAAAATCCGTACGTCAATTATTGCAACATTTATTTTATCAATTGTAGTAAACATTGGTATGTGGTTTGAACGTTTTGTAATTATTGTTCCAACTTTGTGTAGAACCTATTTACCAAGTACGTGGAACACTTACTCACCGTCGTTTATAGATATTGGAATTTTTGTTGGAACAATTGGTATGTTTGGCACATTTTTCTTATTATTCTCACGTTATTTCCCAGTAATTGCACAGGCAGAATTAAAAACAATATTAAAATCGAGTGGCGAACAACAAAAGAAAGACGCGGCAGCGCATCCAGTTCATCATTAGATAATCGTTGCTGAGCTATTTCCTTGAGCTAAGTCGCCGGGGAAGTTAAAGCGCAGAACTTAATGTATAAATAAAGATTAGAATTTAAAAATATAAAATGGAATCAGCAATAGCAACAAACAAACACATTATACACGGCGTTTTTAACGACGAAGTGCCATTGTTAGAAGCCTGTAAAAAGCTAAGAGCCGCAGGTATTCGTATTAAAGATGTGTTTACACCAATGCCAATACATGGTATTGATGGCATAATTGGTGTGCCACGTACACGTATAGCCATTTGCGCTTTTATTTATGGTTTAACCGGATTGTCATTAGCTTCGTTAATGATGTGGTATATGATGATTAGCGATTGGCCTTTGGATGTTGGAGGTAAGCCAAATTGGGCATATTATTTTAATGTGCCTGCATTTATACCTATTACATTCGAAGCAACCGTATTTTGTGCAGCACATGGAATGGCATTAACGTATTTTTTACGTTGTTGGTTAGTGCCGGGCGCTAAGGCTAAAAACCCTGATCCGCGCACTACCGATGATAAATTTTTAATTTATTTAGAATTGAACGATGCTCAAAGCAAAAAAGCCGAAGAAATTTTAAAAACCAATGGTGCTGAAGAGGTAAATCATAAGGGAACTTTTGTTGTGCCACCAGCTTATGTTTTAGACGAAACTCACTAATATATTAAAATGAAAAAACACTATAAAATTATAAAATTTGCCGTGTGCAGTGCCTTTACGGGTTTGTTGTTGGTAGGTTTTACTTCTTGCGGAAAAAGAGATGCCAACAGTCCAGGGGTTGAATTTATGCCCGATATGTATCGCTCACCAGGTTTAGAATATTATCAAACTCATGTTATTGATGGCGATACACTTCAAAATGCCAAAAAACCTGTAAATGGTACAATATCGCGAGGTTATATGCCCTATGCTTATGAAAATAACACGCAAGGTTACGAGGCTGCCGGTTTAAATTTAAAAAATCCTTTAACATTAAAAACGCGCGAACAATACGAAGCTGAAGGTGAAGTAATTTATAGCAAATATTGTATTCAATGTCATGGAGAAACTGGCGCGGGTGATGGCAAAGTTGGAGCTAAATTACCTGGACCGCCACCTGCTTACAATGGCACATTAAAAAATTTACCAGAGGGTAAAATGTTTCACACACTTACTTACGGTAAAGGTTGGATGGGTTCTCATGCCAGCCAATTAAATCAAGAAGAACGTTGGAAAGTGGTATATTATGTGCAAAAATTGCAAGGTCCAAAAGAAGTAGCTACCGACAGTACTAAAGTAGTCGCAACTAAAACACCAACGGTTAAAGGAAAACATTAATATTAAGAATAAGAAAATAGGATTATGAATACCGAAAAATTAAATTTTACCTTTTCATCAAAAGCCAAAATGGCGTCGTTTATATTGATGGGAATTGGATTATTGTCTATTATTTTAATGTTTATAATGGATAAAGGCAACCACGAAGAGGGTTACCACGCTGGCACACGTGCCTGGAGCAATATATTTGCTGGTTCATTCTTTTTTATGGCATTATCATTAGCCGCGGCTTTCTTTTTAGGCCTGCAATATGTAGCAGAATCTGGTTGGAGTACTACCATAAAACGCGTTATTGAAGCTGTTACAATGTATTTGCCTTATGGAATGTGTTTAATGTTGTTGTTATTTGTACTAGGTCAGTTTCAAGTTCATCATATTTATCATTGGATGACACCAGGAATTGCTACTCCAGGTCACGAAAATTATGATCCGGCAATTGCCGCTAAAATTGGGTATTTTGGTGTTTTTTGGTGGATACGTACTATTTTATATATGGTAGGTTGGGGCTGGTTTACTTGGAAGTTACGTAAAAACTCATTAGACGCAGATAAGTTAGATATAGATGTAAATAATAGTTTCCACTGGAAAAACATTAAAATTGGAGCTTGGTTTATGGTGTTATTTGCGGTTACTTCTTCCACCTCAAGTTGGGATTGGTTAATGAGCATTGATACACATTGGTTTAGCACGTTGTTTGGATGGTACGTTTTTTCCGGAATGTGGATTAGTGCTATTGTTGCAATTACTATTTTAATTATTTGGCTTAAAAAAATTGGATATTTAGAATTTGTAACCGAAAGTACCATACACGATATGGGTAAATGGATGTTCGCCGTGTCGTTTTTATGGACGTATTTATATTTCTCTCAGTTTATGTTAATTTGGTATGCTGATATTCCTGAAGAAGTAATTTATTTTCAAACTCGTTGGGAAAGCTACAAAGCTTTAATGTGGACGGTTTTATTTGTAAATTTTGCCTTTCCTATGGTAATGTTAATGAGTCGCGATTGTAAACGTAACTTTTTCTTCCTAATGTTTATTGGTACTATTATTTTTATAGGGCATTATTTAGATTTAATAATGATTGTAATGCCGGGTACTGTAGGGCATCATTGGACAGGTTTAAGTTGGATGGAATTTGGAAACTTTTTCTTCTTTTTAGGGTTATTTATACATGTAGTATTAAAAGCTTTAGCAAAAGCACCATTACGTGTAAAAAATCATCCGTTTTTACAGGAAAGTTTACACCATTCAATATAATAATTAAGATATAAAAATATTTAAAAATTAGAGATTAGATATAACAAGATGAATTTTTTAGTACTGTTAACCATCGTTTTATTAATAATTGCGGGCCATCAATTATTAAGAGTTATAGAATTAAGTAGAGGTTTAAAAAAAACCAAAGAATGGCACATTACCGATTCTGATAATAACATGATGGGCAAATTAATGCTTGGTTTTATGATTATATTTTTTGGTTTTTTTGTTTGGATGGTTTTTCGTTGGAACGACCGCGTTTTACCACCAGCAGCCTCAGAACATGGCGCAAAAATTGATGCACTGTGGGATTGGAATATGTATTTAATAACTTTTGTGTTTTTTTTAACTCACTTTTTTTTATTTTATTTTGCCTATAAATATCGCGGCAATAAAAAAACTGTAGCTACTTATTTTCCACACGATAACCGTTTAGAGTTGGCTTGGACAATAGTGCCAGCAATAGTTTTGGCAGCAATTATTATTTTTGGTTTAAAATATTGGAATGATATTACAAACGAGGCAAAATCTCAAGATAAAGTAACAATAGAATTATATGGGCAGCAATTTGGATGGACTGCCAGATATACAGGCAAAGATGGTAAATTAGGTTTAACCGATTATCGCCAAATTGGCGGCAGTAATAGTGTTGGGCAAGATACCAACGATGTGGCTGGTTTTGATGATTTAATTGTAAAAAACGAGTTTCATATACCTGTTGGCAAAGAAATAGAATTTTATATGAGAAGCCGCGATGTTTTGCATGGCGCTTATATGCCGCATTTTAGAGCGCAAATGAACTGTGTGCCTGGAATGGTAACTACATTTAAGTTTATTCCTACAAAAACTACTACCCAAATGCGTAAAGACCCTTACGTTATAAAATTGATGAGTGGTATTAACAAAGTTAGAGCTACTCAAAACAAAGAGGCTGTAGAATTTGACTATTTACTATTGTGTAACAAAATATGCGGTCAATCGCATTATAATATGCAAATGAATTTAGTAGTAGATACTGAAGCCGATTATAAAATGTGGCTTGCAAAACAAAAAGCTTTTAAAACTGTTACGAAAGTAGTAGCAAATAAGTAAATATTTTTTAACTATAAAAATCAAATAAAATGGCAACTGTAACTACTTCCACCGCCTTAGAAAATGAACTTCTGGTTCACCATAACCATGTACACGATAATGATGAACATCACGAGAGTTTTATAACTAAGTACGTTTTTTCGCAAGATCATAAAATGATTTCTCGCCAATATTTACTTACAGCTATTATTATGGGTGTTGTAGCCATGATGATGAGCATTATTTTTCGTATGCAACTGGCATGGCCGGGCGAAAAATTCGCGTTTATTAATACATTATTAGGAGATAAGTGGGCTAAAGATGGCATCTTAGATCCAAATATGTACTTAGCTTTGGTTACCATACATGGTACTATTATGGTATTTTTTGTATTAACAGGTGGTTTAAGCGGTACGTTTTCTAATTTATTAATCCCTTACCAAATTGGTTCGCGAGATATGGCTTCAGGGTTTTTAAATATGTTATCGTATTGGTTTTTCTTTTTATCTAGTGCAATTATGTTGGCGTCTTGTTTTATTAGTGATGGTCCTGCATCTGGTGGTTGGACAATTTACCCGCCTTTATCAGCTTTACCTGAAGCAATGCCCGGTTCAAAATTGGGGATGACAATGTGGTTAATTTCGATGACAATTTTCGTTGTATCGTCGTTGTTAGGAAGTTTAAATTACATTATTACTATTGTTAATCTTCGTACAAAAGGCATGAAAATGACTCGCTTGCCATTAACCATTTGGGCGTTTTTAATTACAGCCATTTTAGGCGTTTTATCTTTCCCTGTATTAGTATCGTGTGTGTTGTTATTAATTATGGACAGAAGTTTTGGTACTTCATTCTATTTGTCTGACATTTATATTGGCGGACGAGCACTTGATAACGTTGGCGGAAGTCCAATTTTATTTGAACACTTATTTTGGTTTTTAGGTCACCCTGAGGTGTACATTGTATTGTTGCCGGCTTTGGGTATTACATCAGAGGTTATTGCAACCAACTCACGTAAACCAATTTTTGGCTACCGCGCTATGATTGGATCGATGTTAGCCATTGGTTTTCTGTCGTTTATTGTGTGGGGTCACCATATGTTTATGACGGGAATGAACCCGTTTTTAGGTTCGGTATTCGTATTTACAACGTTATTAATTGCCATCCCATCAGCGGTTAAAGCCTTTAACTACATTACTACCTTGTGGAAAGGGAATATACAATACACTCCCGCTATGTTATTTAGTATCGGGTTAGTATCGTCATTTATTACAGGTGGTGTTACTGGTATTATTTTAGCAGATTCAACTTTAGATATTAATGTGCACGATACTTACTTTGTGGTAGCCCACTTCCACATTGTAATGGGTTTAAGTGCCATATTTGGTATGTTTGCCGGCGTTTACCACTGGTTTCCGAAATTGTTTTTAAGAATGATGAACAAAAAATTGGGTTATGTGCATTTTTGGTTAACATTTATTACAGCTTATGGCGTGTTTTTCCCAATGCACTTTTTAGGATTAGCAGGTGTACCACGCCGTTATTACACAAACAGCAACTTCCCAATGTTCGATAATTTAGTAGATATTAATGAAATTGTAACAGTATTTGCTATAATTGGCGCATTGGCCCAAGGTGTGTTTTTATTTAATTTCTTTTATAGTATTTTCCGTGGAGAGAAAGCACCGCAAAACCCTTGGAATAGTAATACTTTAGAATGGACAAACCCTGTGGCACACATTCACGGTAACTGGCCTGGGGCTATTCCACATGTTGAGCGTTGGGCTTACGATTACAGTAAACCCGGTGCTGAAAAAGACTTTATTCCGCAAACAGTTCCTTTGCAAGAAGGGGAGCATGACGGCGGCGGACACTAATTGAATTTAAAAAAACCCTCAAAAAATTTGAGGGTTTTTTTATTGAATGTAAAAAATAAAAATATTTACCTTTATCGTATTAAAGAAGATTTAATTTAATAAAATGATTATGAAAGTTGGAATTATTATGGGAAGTAAAAGCGATTTGCCTATTATGCAAGCCGCCGCTGATATTTTAAAACAATTTGAAATAGATTTTGAAATAGATATAGTATCGGCACATCGCACCCCCGAAAAAATGTTTGATTATGCTAAAAATGCGCATACTAACGGTTTGCAGGTTATAATAGCAGGTGCAGGTGGCGCAGCGCATTTACCAGGTATGGTGGCTAGCTTAACGCCTTTGCCTGTAATAGGAGTGCCAATAAAAAGCAGTAACAGTATTGATGGCTGGGATAGCTTATTAAGTATTGTACAAATGCCAAACGGCGTACCAGTTGCAACTGTAGCGGTAAACGCTGCTGAAAATGCCGGTATTTTAGCCGCACAAATTATTGGAAGCAATGATAAATTAATTTTAGAAAAAATTATTGCTTTTAAAAACGAACTTAAAGAAAAGGTTATTAAAGCAAGTGAGGATTTAAGAAGTACTAGTTCTAAAAAGTATTTGTAAAACACTTTTATGTCTAGCAATTCTTCTCCAATTCCGGTTAAAAAAAACGCCATCTTTTTTATTTTTCTCACTATACTTATTGATTGTATTGGTTTAGGAATAATTATTCCTGTATTGCCAACTTTATTAAAAGATATTACCGGCGGCAATATTAGTCAAACTGCGGCTTATGGCGGTTGGTTAAGTTTTGCATACGCTATTATGTCGTTTTTATTTTCGCCGGTATTGGGCGGTTTAAGCGATAAATTTGGACGCAGACCTATTATTTTAATTTCGCTATTAGGTTTGGGAATTGATTATATTTTTTGCGCTGCAGCACCAACCTTAGCTTGGCTATTTGTTGGACGCATATTAGCAGGAATTTGCGGCGCAAGTTTTACAACAGCAAGCGCTTTTATTGCCGATGTAAGCGATGATAGCAACCGAGCTAAAAACTTTGGTATGATTGGTGCCGCCTTTGGTATTGGGTTTATTATTGGGCCTTTGTTAGGTTCATTATTTGGCTCAATGGGCTCCAGAGTACCTTTTTACGTAGCAGCAGGCTTTTCGTTACTTAATTTTATTTATGGTTATTTTGTGTTACCCGAATCGTTACCGGAAAAAAATCGTAGAGCATTCGATTGGAAAAGGGCTAATCCATTAGGCTCGTTAAAACAATTAAGTAAACATAAAATTGTTATTAATTTAATGCTTATTATGTTTGTATTAGAATTGGCAGGGCAGGCTATGCCAAGTGTATGGACGTTTTTTTGTATTGAACGTTTTAATTGGAGCGAAGCTACCATTGGCTTATCCTTAGCCACTGTTGGCGTTGCCATAGCTATTGTGCAAGGAGGCTTAATAGGTTTGGCACAAAAAAAATTAGGCGAAAAAAAGAGTTTATTTTTAGGTTTAATTTTTAGTGCTTTAGGTTATTTTTTGTTTTCGTTTGCTAACAAACCATGGATGATTTTTGCATTTTTAATGCCTTTTGCGTTGGGAGGTTTTGCAATACCTAACCTACAAAGTATAATCACAAAAAACGTTCCAAATAACGAGCAGGGCGAACTGCAAGGGGGATTAACAAGTTTAATTAGCCTTACAGCAGTAATTGGCCCTGTAGTAATGAGTAATTCTTTTTCGTACTTTACAAAAACGCCATCGCAACATTATTTTCCGGGGGTTTCGTTTTTTATAGGAGGTATATTATCACTTTTTTGTATATTTTTTAGCTATTCGGCACTTAAAAAAATGAGATAATTTAAGTATCTTTACTCACCAATTTTTAAATAAAACATTTTCTAATCATTAGATAACTATGAAAGATATATTTCAAAAAGTAAGCGATAACATGGGCCCTATTGGCGAGCACGCCAACGAATCGCACGGCTATTTTACATTTCCAAAATTAGAAGGTGATATTGGACCGCACATGAGTTTTAGAGGTAAAAAATTATTAAACTGGAGTTTAAATAATTATTTAGGTTTGGCTAATCATCCCGAAGTTAGAAAAGCTGACGCAGATGCCGCTGCACAGTTTGGTTTGGCACTACCAATGGGAGCGCGCATGATGAGCGGTAACTCTGATTATCACGAACAGTTAGAACGCGAACTAAGTGCCTTTGTGAAAAAAGAAGATACTATTTTATGTAACTTTGGTTACCAGGCTGTTGTTAGTTGCATTGATGCTTTGGTAGATAGACACGATGTAATTGTATACGATGCCGAAAGTCACGCTTGTATATTAGATGGTATGCGCCTGCACATTGGTAAACGTTTTGTGTTTAAACATAACGATATAGAAGATTGCGAAAAACAATTAAAACGTGCTACCGCAATAGCAGAAAAAAACAACGGCGCTATTTTAGTAATTACCGAGGGTGTGTTTGGTATGCGTGGCGACCAAGGCAAACTAAAAGAGATAGTTGATTTAAAGAAAAAATTTAATTTCCGGTTGTTTGTTGATGATGCGCATGGCGTTGGAACCATGGGAGAAACTGGTGGTGGAACCGGCGAACATCAAAATTGCCAGGATGGTATTGATATTTATTTTGGTACGTTTGCAAAATCGTTCGCGTTAATAGGTGGTTTTATTAGTGCACCAAAAACTATAATTACGTACTTGCGTTACAATATGCGCAGTCAAATATTTGCTAAGGCATTGCCAATGCCATTGGTAGTGGGTGCTTTAAAACGCATCGAATTAATGCGTAATCACCCAGAATACCGCACACATTTGTGGGAAATTACACGCGCACTACAAAATGGTTTAAATGCAGCCGGCTTTAACATTGGCGATACAAATAGTCCTGTAACGCCGGTGTACCTTAACGGTAGCATACCAGAAGCTACAAACATGGTAAAAGATTTACGCGAAAATTTTGGTATTTTTTGTTCAATGGTTACTTATCCGGTTATACCAAAAGGAATGATTATTTTACGCTTAATACCAACAACTATGCATACGTTAAAAGATGTGGAATATACTATTGAATCGTTTAGTAAAATAGTAGATAAACTAAAACGTGGCGAATATATTAGTGATAGATTAGCAGAAGTAAAAACTGACCTATAATTTTTATAACGCAGATAAAGTTGATTGATAAGATGTATTATGATTTTTTTGCCGATAAAAAAATCATGTTTAATTATATTTACTTACCTCATCAGTCTTAAATTTTTACATTTTTAAATTATTTTAGATTTTAAATCGATTTTTTCATCGTATAAATAGATTAGTCTGTCTAAATTAACTTACATTACAGTATGTTTGTTGAAAATAATGTGCCGTAAATGATTTTAAATTAAAATTTTATTTCTTAAATTTAAATTAATTAATTCCTATTGAAATGAGACTAAAATTTACAATCTCCATATTTGCGGTAGCAACTAATTCAATAATTGGGCAAGTTGTTGCCCAAACTTTTGAATTAATGCCTAATTCAAAAGATACGATTAATTACATTGATGTTGCCGGCAGAAAACAAGGCAAATGGGTATTGTTTGGCAAACACAAACAAAATGCATGTTTTGCACCTACTCAAAAAGCTGAAGAAGGCGCTTATAAAGAAAATAGGAAGATTGGTATTTGGATGGAATATTTTTGTAACGGTAATCCAAAAAACAAAGTAACGTTTGCAAATGGTCGACCGGATGGTTATGCCATTATTTATCACGAAAACGGAAAAGTGGAAGAGGAAGGACAATGGAAAAATAACCGTTGGGTTGGAACGTTTAAACAATATTATACAAACGGCGAAGTACAACATGAATTTAAATTTAACGAAAGTGGTAAACGCGAAGGCGAACAAGTTTATAAATTTGAAAACGGACAAACTGCCATTAAAGGTAATTTTGTAAACGGTAAAGAAACCGGAGTAATAAAAGAATACCATGAAAATGGCGACTTAAAAGCCGAAAAAACATTTAATAACGGAGCTGTAGACGTTAACTCGATTAAAATTTACGATCCCAAAAAAGAATTTGTAAAAAAATCGGATGCGCCATTAGAAAATGCACCAAAAATTGCCTTAAAAACTGACGAAAAACCAATTGACGCTGCTAAAGGACCTTTAGTATTAAATGGTAAACATGTTTTGTACAATGCTAACAAACAAATTACAAAAGATGGCGAATTTAAAAACAATTCATTTATAACTGGCAAAGCCTACATTTATAACGAAAATGGTATTTTAACCCGCGTGGCTATTTATAAAAATGGCGTTTATTCGGGCGATGGGGTTATTGAGAATTAATTGATAGCTTACTAACAGCAAATTTGTATTCTTAATAAATATAAATGAATGAAAACAAGATTATTTAAAATTGCAGTTTTTATTATAGTATTTGCATGTGAATTTCATGCTCAAAAATCCGAAACTACTAAAATGTTGTTAAATGGATTATATACCGGAAAAAATCTTCTTGTTAAAAATACGTTCCAAAGTGGTGGTTTAGGTTTTAATATTACACAAATAAACATTAATAGACAGATTTCTCCCGCTGAATTAGCTCAAGAGATTGTTGAAGTTCCTCTAGAATTATTAAAAAAAGAAGGTTTAAAAATAGGCGACTCTGTGTATGTAGAAATTTTTTACAAAATGGCTTTTCAAAAACCATCTATAATAAATCCTGGAGCGCTTCTATCTATTCAAAATAAAGATAATTTTAATAATAATCAATTAGTACTTGAAGGTGAATTTAATTGGGGCATACTCTATGTAATTAATCCTTTCAATAATACAAATAAAACATATTGTATTAAAAGCGTAAAAATTAATGGAAAGCCTTTTAATGTGGAAGTTAATAAAGAAATAATATCTCTTAATCTAAGTTTATTGGGACAAAATACAGCATTTAATTCTATTGATGAAGAAAAAACTGCTATAGAAAAAGGCGGACTTAAGGAAAGTGAAAAAATTAAAATAGAGATTGTTTATGAAAAGGGTTTTGATCCAATTATTCTTAATTCAGAATTAATTACTCCTTGGTCAGTAAAATAGTAAATTTCTCAAAACAACTTCTCCAGCGCAATTTTAAACCAACTTGTAAAATCGTTTGGATTTTGTTTTATTTTTTGGTTTACATCTTCAATAGTTAACCAACTAAAACTATCTACTTCATCAGCATTTATTTTTGGATTGACATTATATGTTCCAAAAAAAATATGATCAAATTCATGTTCAGTTAATCCGTTTTCAAATTCGGTATTATAAATAAACGATGTTTTAAAAGTAAGTTCTGTTTCAAATCCCATTTCTTCCACTAATCTTCTGTTGGCGGCATTTAAAATGTTTTCGTTTGGACGTGGATGGCTGCAACATGTATTTGTCCACAAACCACCACTATGATATTTGTTTAAAGCTCGGCGTTGCAATAGCAATTCGTTTTTATCGTTAAAAATAAAAACTGAAAAAGCGCGGTGTAATAAACCTTTTTTATGAGCTTCCAATTTTTCCATAGTGCCAATAACAACATCATTTTCATTTACAAGTATAACCTTCTCCATCATTTTACTATTAAAGAATAAATATCTAAATTACAATTATTAATTCAAAACTAACCACTTACAAAACAATGCCCACCAGTTATTTAATAAACTTTAATTTTTAATATTTTAAAATTACTTTAGTATAAATTATTAAAACACACACTTACATATTATGTTTAACACTGGCCTTGTATTATCATACGGCCAAGTCTCAACAATATTTTTTTAAAAATTATAGTGCTGAGAA
Organism: Bacteroidota bacterium; assembly: GCA_043772435.1. GTDB lineage: Bacteria > Bacteroidota > Bacteroidia > B-17B0 > Aurantibacillaceae > Aurantibacillus. The sequence continues at coordinate 18,346 of JAYVGH010000130.1, read as the reverse complement.
TGGTTTGCCTTTTGTACAAGTATCAGCGCTTTTTCAAGACAGTAAAGGCTACCTGTGGAGTGGCGGTTACGGCGGTTTAAGTCGCTTTGAAGGGAAAACATTTTTAAACTACAACAAAAAAAAGGGTTTAATAGATCACAACGTAAACGCTATTGCCGAAAGTGACAGTGGTGATGTTTTTGTAGCTACAAACAAAGGTTTAAGTATTTTACACAAAAATATAATTATAAATTATGGCGGTGCAAGTGGTTTAAATGCGCAAATTACAGCATTGTGTAAAGGTTACCATCATAGCATGTATATTGGCACTGCACGTGGTTTGTTTATGTTTAACAACTCCAAACTTAAACCTGTTTCAAAACTTAGTAACTATAAAATAAACTGTTTGTATAAAGCCGATACATCGTATTTATACATTGGTACAGATAGTGGTTTGGTGCTTTATGGGCATAACACGTTTAAAATACTTAAAAAAAGTAATGGGTTGCCATCCAATCAAATTAATGCCATTGTCAGTTATAAAAATTACATAATAATTGGTACTGGAAAAGGCTTAAGTTTTTATAATTTAACTACAAAAAAATTTACAAATTATTTTATCGAAAATGGTTTAATAGACGAAAATATAACATGCTTACTAACTCAAAATTCAAACGATTTATGGATTGGCTCTCAAAGCGGCTTATTAAAATTTGATGGCGATCAATTTTATTATTATAACATTGGATTTGATAATAATTCAAACATCGTTCGTTGTTTAATTAATGATAAAGAAAATAATTTGTGGATAGGTACCCACAGTGGGCTATTTAAATACCGCGATAATTCCTTTTCTACCTTTGATAAAGTTAACGGACCGGGTAATGCCTTTGTGTTTCAAATTTTTAGAGACACTAAAAGCGATTTGTGGATGTGCTCGCAAAACAATGGCATTTATAAATACTCACAAGGATATTTTAAACGTTATGGCATTTCTAACGGTCTAACATCAACTTCTAGTAGCGCGGGTTTGCAAGATAATTCCGGACGATTGATTTTTGGCACAGCCAATTCAATCATGCAATTTAAAAACGAAAAATTTTATAATATACCTCTCCCTAAAAATTTTAACGGACCCTATGAGATGCTTTATTTAGCTAATAATAAAACCATTTGGATTGGAGGAAGCAATGGCGTTAGTTCTTTAATATTTAATGGTGAAATCCCTCAACTAAAATTTTATCCGTTTTATAAAAGTAGTAATAGTCCTGTATATGGTTTTGCCGAAGATGACCAAAAAAACTTGTGGATAGGTACCTTAGGGCTAGGGTTATTAAAATTAAAAGATGATAGTATTTATAACATCAGTCAACAATTAAAACTACCCGAAGAAAATTTTTTGGCAGTATGTTATATAAAAAACTTAATTTTTGCCGGCACATTAAATGGATTAATTATTTATAATACCAAAACAAATGCTTATAAATATATTACGGAACAAGATGGTTTAAGTTCTGATTTAGTATATTCTTTAAAGTTTACACACACTAAAAACTATTTGTGGATAGGCACGAATCAAGGCATTAATAAATTAAATTTAAAAAAGTATTTAGAAGAAAATATAATTGAAATTACATCTTTTGGCAAGCAAGAAGGCTTTGTGGGTGTTGAATGCAACGGGAATGGAATTTGGGAAGATGAAGATAATACGCTTTGGTTTGGAACGGTTAGTGGCATTGTAAGGCATCAACCCTTTAATTTAAAAGAAAACTTCGTGCCAAACTCTACACTTATTCAAACTATAAAATTAGTAAATGAAGACACCTTGTTGCCTCAAAATGCCCAACTCCCTTATTACTTAAACTCAATTTCATTTTATTACAAAGGCATTTGTTTAACCAATCCCGATAAAGTTTTATACGTAAAAAAATTAGAAGGCTTAGAAAAAAATTGGAGTCAACCAAGCGCAGAAGACTACAGCAAATACGCTAATTTAGCTCCGGGCAATTATATTTTTAAGGTAAAAAGTTGCAACAATCAAGGCGTGTGGGACAGTAACGAAACTACTTTCTCGTTTACTATTTGTCCGCCATTTTATTTAACCTGGTGGTTTATTTTAATTATTTTTATTTTGGTAGGAAGCGCTATTTATTTAATTTTTAAAATACGTTTACAGTCTATTCGTAAAAAACAAAAACAAGATTTTGATAGAAAAGTTGAAATGAGTAAAATAGAATTAAAAGCGCTGCGTTCACAAATGAATCCGCATTTTATTTTTAATTCGCTTAACTCCATTCAACATTATATTTTTAATAGTAAAAGCGACGAAGCCATTAAATATCTTAATAAGTTTGCGCGCTTGGTTCGTATTATTTTAAATAATAGCGATAAACCTACCGTAACCGTTGAAGAAGATTTAGAAGCTTTAAAATTGTACTTAGAGTTAGAAAAAATGCGTTTTGAAGGTAAGTTCGATTACGAGATTACCGTAGATGAATCGGTAGACACCGACTATGATGTAATGCCGCCACTTTTGATGCAACCTTATGTTGAAAACGCTATTTTACACGGGTTAAATCCTAAACCCGAAAAAGGATTATTAACCATACATTTATCATTAAAAAATAATTTTTTAATGTGTACAATAACCGATAATGGTATTGGACGAGAAAAAGCATCACAAATAAAACGAACTATGCCTGGTAAAAATCACAAATCATTAGGTATGAAAATTACCGAAGATAGATTACGTATTTTAAACGAAATTAATAACTCCAAATTAAGTGTAACCATTACGGATTTAATTGGCGAAGAAAAAAATTCTCTGGGCACAAAGGTAGAATTGTATGTACCTTTAATTGGTTAATAAAATATAGATTATGATAAAAACGTTGATTATTGAAGATGAGCAAAAAAGCAGGGAGATGCTTGTTGCAATGCTCGAAAAAAATTGCGAATTTTTACAAGTTATTGGCTCCGCCAAAAATGTAAAAGAAGGAGTTGAGCTTATAAAAATTCACAAACCCGATTTGGTTTTTTTAGACATTAGCATGCCCGATGGAAGTGGTTTTGATTTGTTGGAACAAGTACAAGGGCATAAGTTCGAATTAATTTTTGCTACAGCAAGTGATCAACATGCCATACGCGCTATTAAATACAGTGCCTGCGATTATTTATTAAAACCAATTGATATTGAAGAATTAAAATTGGCGGTAGATAAAGTGGTGCAGAAAAAAAATGCAATTCCTAATATGGAAAATTTAAATTTTTTAATTCAACAATTAAAAAGAGCCGACGATAATTTTCAAAAAATTACCTTGCCAACCGGCAATGCGTTTGAAGTTGTAAATATTAAAGACATTATACGTTGTGAAGCCGATGGAAGTTACACCACTTTTTTCTTAGCCGATAAACGTAAACTTTTAGTAAGTTTTGGTTTAAAACACTACGAAGATTTATTGCCTCAGTCTGATTTTATACGCATTCACCACCATCATTTAATTAATATGAACCATGTACTTCGCTTTTTAAAAGAAGACGGTGGTTATGCTGTAATGACAGATAATTCTAAACTTGAAATATCCCGCCGCAAAAAAGATGCCTTTATGGAAAGATTGAATGGGTAAATACTACTTTCACTCTAAACTTAGTCGAAGGATCAAAGTCATGCTGAACTAGATTCAGCATCTCAGTTCTTTTTTAAGTCGGAATATCAGTATGGCCGATTTTTAATTTTGAATCTTTAATTTTGAATTATAGTTAACCACTTATATAAAAAATCCCACCACTTATTAAATAACAAAATAATTAGCCCAATTCCGCACTAACTTTACTATACGTTCTTTACCAAGGGTTTTTTGTTTATAACAAAAAAAATATAGCCGCTTTTATTTATGGAGATTTATAAAAGCGGTTTTTTTTATAATTATTTTTTAATTCCTATAATTTCTATAGGAATTATGTTATATTTGTTCCCGAATAAAAAAAATGCTCACAAAAAAGTCCAAATACGCCATTAAAGCCCTCATAGCCATTGCTCGTAATAATGATTCTACGCGTCCTATGCCTATTTCTTTAATTGCAGAACAGGAAAATATTTCGCGTAAATTTTTAGAAACAATTTTATTAGATTTTAAAAAACACGGGATATTGGCAAGTAAAAGCGGCGCTAATGGTGGTTATTACCTACATAAAAAGTCTAAAGATATTTTTTTAAGTCAAATTATACGCGTTACCGATGGGCCAATTGCAATTGTGCCCTGTGTAAGCCTAAATTTTTATGAAAAATGTTACGAGTGTATTAACGAAGCCGAATGCGCTTTACACGATGTAGCCATAAAAGTGCGCGATGCAAGCTTAAAAATTTTATCAAAAACAAGTTTAAAAGATTTAGTAGAAAAAGAACAAAAATTAAAAAACACATAAAATGAATAAAATTTATCTTGGAGAAAACGGACCTGAAGTATCGGAAATTATTTATAGTTTTTGGCGCGCTTTAGAAGATCCTGACGGTATTAATTACGAAACTATTAAAAGCAAATTACAAGTGTGTTTAGATTTAGGCATTAACACCTTCGATCATGCAGATATTTATGGTAATTATCAAATAGAAACCTTATTTGGCAAAGCGCTTAAAGAAGTAAATGTAAAACGTGAAGACATTGTTATTTCTACAAAATGTGGCATCAACAATTTATCGCCAATATATCCAAACTACAGAGTTAAACATTACGATAATTCTCCTTCGCACATCGAAAAAAGCGTAATTAAATCTTTAGAAAGTTTAGGGGTTGATTATATTGACATCTTATTATTACATCATTTTGATCCTTTAATTGATGCCGATGAAACAGCCTCATGCCTTACAAAACTTGTAAATAGAGGCATTGTAAAACATGTGGGTGTTGCAAATTTTACTGTGCATCAACATCAGCTTTTGCAATCGCGTTTAAGTATTCCAATTATTACCAATCACGTGGAGTTAAATTTATTAAATACCCAAGCAATTACCAATGGCACCATCGATTTTATTAAACAACAATATAGCCGCCCTTTAGCTTGGGCGCCATTAGCAGGTGGTAGGCTGGTTGATAAAAATGATGAGTCGACTTTAAACATTCGTAACACACTTAAAAAAATTAGTGCAAATTATAATATTAACGAAGAACAATTGGCAATTGCCTGGCTACTTAAATTAGGCGCATTACCTATATTAGGCACAAACAGTATTAACCGTATTAGAAATGCAACCTCGGCTGTAGATGTAAAATTAGACAATCAAGATTGGTACGAAATTTATTTTTCTGCCATTAATTCTAATCAAAAAAATTAAAACATAAACCCTTTAAACTTAAATATATGTCAATTAGACTAGGAGACACCGCCCCCGATTTTGTAGCAGAATCAAGCGAAGGAACAATTAAATTTTACGAATGGTTAAATAATAGTTGGGGAATTTTATTCTCGCATCCTGCCGACTTTACACCCGTTTGTACTACCGAATTAGGCAGCGTTGCAAAATTTAAACCCGAATTTGATAAACGTAATGTAAAAGTTATTGCGCTAAGTGTCGATCCGGTTGCCTCTCATGCATTGTGGATAAAGGATATTAATGAAACACAAAACACTACCGTTAATTTTCCAATAATTGCCGACCCAACTTTTGAGGTTTCAAAACTGTATGATTTTGTACATCCAAATGCGTCTGATAAATTTACTGTTCGTTCAGTTGTAATTATTAGTCCCGATAAAAAAATAAAATTAATTATTACGTATCCGGCATCTACCGGACGAAATTTTAATGAAATTTTACGGGTAATTGATTCCTTACAATTAACAGCAAATTACAGTGTAGCAACGCCTGCCAACTGGCAATATGGCGAAGACGTTGTTGTTATACCTTCAATTAAAACCGAAGATATACCTTCTAAATTCCCAAAAGGCTTTACCGAAATAAAGCCGTATTTAAGAACTACACCACAACCTAATATTTAATTTTTTTAAACAAAATTGCATTGCAAAAAACAGAACGGAGCCTATCTATGATTTTTTTAAGTTTATCATTGGTGGCTTCGTTATTGCAATGAAAGAATAAACTTACCCATGCAAAATCAAATCCCAATAAGTTGCCCTATTAATGGTATAAAAGTAAATGAACATGTAGCCCGAACAGTAGCTTTAATAGTTATGTTGTTATCAGCAATTGCTATTTACTTTAATTTTTACATCATTACACTTTTTTTAATTTTCGATTTTGCATCGCGCGCTTTTTTGGGGGGCAATTACAGCGTATTAAAATTAATAGCTAAACACATAAACACCGTTTTAAAAATAAAACCACTTTTAACCGATGAAGCTCCAAAAAAATTTGCAGCGCTTTTAGGTTTTATTTTTGTGAATGTAATTTTTATATTACAGTATTTTAATTTCCAACAATCGGCTACAATCGTTGGCTTATTATTGATTGTATGCGCTGCATTAGAAGGCTTTTTGGCTTTTTGTGTAGGTTGCGTTATTTTTCAGTTTTTTGAAAAGTTGAAATAATTTTTGAGATTTATAAAAGCGGTTTTTATTCATAACGGTTTCGGGGTTAACAGTTATTATGTACAATTTTTATTATTTTGTTTTGTCTACCCAAATTGTGTCTGTGAGAAAAGGTGAATTGTCTCGATGCGCTTTGAAAACGTAATAGTCTTTACCTGTACTAATTATTTGAACTTTAATTGGAATTGTTTTGCGAATATTTTGTATTGAGTCTGAAAATGGGAAGGTCGACTCAAGCGAAAGTCTTTGGTAATTGCATTTATCTGTCCATTTAATAACGAGCTTTGAGAAATAGCCTTTAATTGGGTCTGTTTCAAATTGGATAGAGTCTTGCCGTTTAATTAAAAAAGTCATACCAGCAGATTTATGAATAAAGTTACCATTTTTAAATAATTCACAATTGCAGGTTGCCTCTTTTGCCTGATTGCAAGAAAAAATTACCAATACTAAAAAAAAGCAAATTGTCTTTTGTAATATATTGTGTTTGTTTGTCATAGACCGTACTTGATTATTTCTAAAAAAAGTTTATACTATTTGATTAAATAAATATAAACATTCTTCAAGATAATCAACAGTATTTTAAATCAAACAATTTTTATTTATCCGCTCCGAAAAATTTGCAATGCTTCGGTTTATCATTTTACAAAAAAAATTGTAACTAGCGTTAAGGGTTTGAATACTTGGCTAAATTTATTATTTAACCACACTTTTTTTATTTAAGGTTGCTTTAACTGTATGTTTTTTACGTTTTTGTTTCCGTAATTTTATAAATGCACTAAACTCCTTTCGTTCTTCTTCACTCCATTGTTTGTCTAAAACTGTAAAGTCAACATTTTTTGGCTCTTTAATTAGTCCCATAGTTTTTATTTTTTAAAATATTGATTTATTAATCTATTTGCTGCGGGTGTTTCAATCATCATCTTGGTTCCTTTAAAATGCGTTGCAAAAAGTGTTTGCTCATAGTGTTTAATTAAAACAGTCTTGGCATCAAATGCTAAATATCCCTCATATCCTTTGTCGTAAGAAAGTTTACAAGCAAATGCAACTAAGTTGCCAGGTACTCCGGCATATATTTTTGTCTTTCCTTTGTTAAATTTTGCACTTTCAATTAAGTGCATATAAATGTGGTCGCCTTGGTCGGTTATACTTATAAGTCCTTGAATAATTTTTGGATTATCTTTAATAGTAAGTTTATAAACTTCCCTATCTAAAAGTTTTACTTGCTCTTGCCAATTAAATTGCCAATCTGTTTTATTTACTATTCTACTATCCTTTGCAAAAAGTTGAAAAATTTCAGTATCAAAAATATCACCAGAAACTAAATTCTCAATAGAATTTGTTAGCTTATCAATTTCAATATTAACCAATATTTTTTTCTGTTTTTTCACTATTTAAATTTACGAAAAAATTAAATATTAAGGTCAGAAATAATTAACACTACTGCAAATCAGTTGTGATATTTCCAATTACTATCAAAAAATTTTCGGGTTTTAAAATCAACAAAACTATTCTCTAAAAAATAAATTTATGGAATTCTAAAACATCTTGCATCTAAATTTTAAACGTTAAATCATTTAAAATTTAGATATATGGAATTCATCACAAAACAAACAGCAAAAAAACTAACTGTGGGCTTAATTAGCCTTTCGTTAGTGGCTTGGGTAACACCTAAAAGTGTTTACAAATTAGTAGCCGAAAATGAGGTTATTAAAAACATTCAAAAAAAATTAACCGGTTATAACGAAACTTTAACCGAAGAACGTGTTTATCTTCACTGCGATAAACCTTTTTACGAACCGGGCGATGCCATTTGGTTTAGCGCCTATTTACGCGACGGGCAAACTTTAAAACCATCGCAAAAAAGCGATATTATTCACATCGATTTATTAAACCCAAAAGGTGGCGTTGAAAAATCGTTAAACATTATTGCTAAAAACGGCAAAGCTGCCGGTGATTTTCAATTAGATAAAGAAGCCTTAGGCGGTATATATAAAATTAAGGCTTATACTAATTTTATGAAAAACGATGGCGAAGATAACGTATTTTTAAAAGATGTACAGGTGCAAACTGTTATACTTCCAAATTTAAAAATGAAATTAAATTTCGAGAAAAAAGCATTTGGTGCCGGCGATGAAGTTATTGCAAAATTAGAATTAAATACCAACGAAAATAAACCTTTAACCGACTATAAAATAAAATTTGTAGCCAATTTAAACGGCACAAAAATTTTAGAAAAGGCAGATATTACCGACGAAGAGGGTATTAAATACATTAAATTTAATTTACCGAAAAATTTAAAAACCAACGACGGTTTATTAAACGTATTAATTGATTATAACGGAAGTACAGAAAGTATTTCGCGTTCTATTCCTATTATTTTAAACACCGTTAAATTTTCTGCATTTCCCGAAGGTGGCGACATGTTGTGCGGTTTTAATAATACCATTGCTTTTCGTGCCTTAAACGAATTTGATAAACCTGCCGATGTAGAAGGTATTGTATTAGACGAAAAAGGAAATACCGTTACTTCATTTAGCAGTTTCCACCAAGGGATGGGCAGCTTTAAATTAAACCCCGAAGCTAAACAAAAATATACCGTAAAAATTACCAAACCCGAAGGTATTACTCAAACATTTGCATTACCCGAAGCATTGCAACGTGGCTATGCTTTAAACATTGATAATACAAGCGAAGAGCAGGTATTGGCAAATATTAATTCTACCGAAAACGAAGAGTTATCGTTAGTAGCGCAAGTGCGTGGTAAAATTTATTACACTACTGCTGTAAACGTAAAAAAAGGAAGTACAAAAATTTTATTTCCAACCAACAATTTTCCTATTGGTGTTTCGCAAATTACATTGTTTGATAGCAAAGGCATTGCACGTGCCGAGCGTTTAGCATTTGTAAATAAAAACAAACATTTAAACATTAGTATTGAAACTGATAAAGACAAATATTTACCTCGCGAAAAAGTAAAAATGACAGTGTGTGTAAAAGACGATCGCGGTTTGCCAATGCCGGCTAACTTAAGTATGGCCGTTGCTAACGACCAATTAATTTCGTTTGCTGATGATAAACAAGGGAACATGTTAGCCCAATTTTTATTACAACAAGATATTAAAGACAAAGTAGAAGAGCCTAATTTTTATTTTGATGAGAAAGAAAAAAAATCAACTCAAGCTTTAGATAATCTTTTATTAACTAGCGGTTGGAGACGTTTTACTTGGGAAAAAATATTAGAAGAAGATGCACCAATAATTAACTTTACTGCCGAAAAAACCATTATTGCAGGTAAAATTGTGGATGCTTACACCGGTAAAGCAATTAATTCATCTCAAATAAAAATTACTAGCGGTTTGCAGTTTAACGCAGACTGGGAAGGGCAATTCACCGTAAAAAACATTGACCTTACCAACCCGCAAACTGTTACATTTAAAGCTAATGGTTATACTGATCAAGCACAATACTTACAAGCTTATAACCAAGATATGATTGTGTATTTATACCCCAAAAATTATTATAATAATTATCCAAAAAGTAGTACAGGTCATTCGCGCAGTAAAAAAGCGGGTGGAAATTGGGAAAATTTACCTCAAATGGCTGCTGGTAATGGTGCAGTTAATTTTGAAGATGATGCAGAAGCAGAAAAAATGCCTGCTATGAAAGGACCTTTAAATGTTAATAATATAAAACGCGAAGAAAATAAAGTAGTTAAAAAACCGGTAGATAATGATGCTAAAAAAGCAGACGCGAATTTAGATGAAGTTGAAGTAGCTCAAAAAGAGGCAAAAGATATGCCTGTAGAATCAATTGTAGCAGACCAAAGAGCCAACGCTTTTGGCGCTGCAAGTCTAGCAATAAGTAAAAGTGCTAACATTAATAATAATAACAATGTAATTAAATATTACAGAGCGCGTCAATATCCAGCACCTCTCTACAAAGATGATGAAACTACCGAAACACGTACCGATTTCCGTAACACAATTTATTGGAATCCAAATATTGAAATTGGTTATTCGGGTAAAAAAACGATTGAGTTTTTTACAAGTGATGATATTACTTCATTTAGAACAACTGTTGAAGGTATGAGTAACGATGGTAGCTTGGGTAGATTTGAAAAAACATTTTTTTCGCAATTACCGTTTGCCATGAGCACAAAAATTCCTGTTGAAGTTGCTACTGAAGATATAATTTCAATTCCTTTAACTATTAAAAACAACACTAACAAACCAATTGGTGGCTTATTAAACATTACTGCTCCCGATGCATTACAAGCTATTGCTGTTACTCCAAGTATTCAAACAATTATGCCCGGCACTGCAAAAACTATTTATTTAGACTATAAAGTATTGGATAAAATGGGTGTTGGCGATATGACCATTACCTACAAAGCATGTGGTTTAGGCGATGCCTTTACTCAAAAAATAAAAATTGCTCCAAAAGGGTTTCCGGTATCTACTTCTTTCTCTGGTCAGGAAGTTGAAAATCAGTTTTCGTTTACTATGAATAAAGTAATTAATGGTTCGGCAAAGGCAATATTTACGGCGTACCCCAACGTTGTTTGCGATTTGATGAAAGGTGTTGAAGGCATTTTACGTGAGCCTAGTGGCTGTTTTGAGCAAACATCAATCAGTGCTTATCCTAATGCAATGGTTTTAGATTATTTAAAATCAACCGACAGTAAAGATGATAAAACGTTGGCTTACGCCGGTGGCTTATTAGACAGAGGTTACAAACGTTTAACTACTTTTGAAACTAAAGACAAAGGTTACGAATGGTTTGGTGCAAGCCCTGCACACCAAGGCTTAACAGCTTTAGGTATTATGGAATTTGTAGATATGAAAAAAGCAGGTGGCGATGTAGATCAAAAAATGATTGATAGAACAGCTGAATGGATTTTATCACAAAAAGATGATAAAGGTGGCTTTAAACGCAACGCACAAGCTTATCACGATTTTGGAAGCATTAGCGATGATATAATGAATTCTTACATTGTTTATGCCTTAAGCGAAGCAGGTTATGCGCCTGATGCATCCGGATTAAAAACGCAATACGCCGCATCGGTTAAAAAAGCGTTGGAAACAAAAGATGCATATATATTAGCAATGATGGCAAATGCAGCTTACAAATCAAACGATACAAAAACGGCTGAACAATTAATGAATGTATTAATGCCGTTACAAGATAAAACAGGCAGTTGGACAGGCTCTACACATTCTATTACCTACTCACAAGGACAATCATTAACTATAGAAACTACTGCAATTACAATGATGGCAATTTTAAAATCACAAAATAAAAATCAAAACGAATTAAATAATGCCGTTAAATTTTTAGTAAATTCTCGTAGTGGTTACGGAGTATTTAGTGGCACACAAGGCACTATTTTAGCGTTAAAAGCCCTAACAGAGTTTGCAAAATTTAGTAAAAAAACAACTGAAGATGGCATTATACAAATTTTTGTTGACGGTAAAAAAGTAGCTGAAAAAGAATACAAAGCCGGCGATAAAGGCGCTATAACGGTTGATGGCTTAGAGCAATATTTAACCAAAGAAGGTAAACACGATATTAAAGTAAAATATGTGGGCGTTAAAACACCATTGCCTTATTCGGTTGCTGTAAACTGGAATACAAGCTTACCTAACAGCCAAACAGAATGCGCCGTTGATTTAAAAACAAAATTAGCACAGTTAACCGCTAATGTTGGCGAAACAGTTCGATTAAGTGCTACTGTAACCAACAAAAAAAGTATCGAAATACCAAGTACCATGGTTATAGTGGGAATACCAGCGGGATTTAGCGTACAGCCTTGGCAACTAAAAGAATTACAAGAAAAACAAGTGTTTGATTATTATGAAATAAAAGGTAACAACATTGCAATTTACTATCGCGGTATGGGTGCCAATTCGGTTAAACAAATTAACCTGGATTTAAAAGCTGAAATGCCGGGCGAGTACTATGCACCTGCTTCTGTAGCCTATTTGTATTACACCAACGAATTTAAAACATGGAGTGGTACAGATAAAATTACGATTAAAAAAGCCAGTTAATTAAACAATTAAATAATTCGACAATGAGTTAATTAAACTCATTGTCGAATTAATTTAAAATAGAGAATATGAAAAATTTTATAATAGTTATATCGCTACTTTTTTTAAATAAAAATAGTAGCGCACTATCGTTTAATAACGATAGTTTAAAAAATAAATACGAGTTAAACGACCCCCGCAACCCTAATTGTCCTTGTCACAGATATCAAAAATTAGCCGATGAAGAATTTGCAATTACGCTAAAGCAAACACAACTCCAAAAAAATAATGTAATTGTTTCTAACCCGCAAACACATACATCGTTTGCTAATGCTTCGGGCGCTGGTAGTTCGGATTATACTATTAAATTAAAGCATTTTAAAAACTTAATATTCTTTCACCATAAAAATAAATCGTACAAAATTTTTAATTTTAATAAAAGTCCACGGGGAAAAAAAAGACATCAGGTTCGTAAAAATAAAAATATCAGCAGTTGTTTTGGATGGCGGTAATGTCAGTCCAGCTAATGCGTGTCACTTCGAGAGTTGTTTTCAATGGCGGTAATGTCAGTCTAGCTAATGCGTGTCACTTCGAGAGTTGTTTAGGATGGCGTTAATGTCATTCCAGCTAATGCGTGTCACTTCGAGTAGCTTTTGCCTGCCTCTTGCAAAAGCGTATCGAGAAGATTAAATCAATAATACTTTTCTATTTAAAAAATACTTCTACTATCTTTACAAAAATAAATACCCATGTTTGCAAAAATACAATTACAAAAAGTTAAACTGGGGAAACCATATGCCAATTAAAAATAATAATTAAGACATATGAAAGTAGATAAATATATTGGACAAAGTGGTTTCACTTCTCGCAGAAAAGCGTTTGAATTAATTGAAGAAAAACGCGTAACGGTAAATAATAAAGTTGCAAATTTTAGTACAAAAATTAATGAGGGAGATAAAGTTTTTATAGATGGTGTTGAATTAATTGCAAAAGAATTTAAACCTATTTATATTGCTTACAACAAACCGAAAGGCATTATTTGTACCACCGAAAAAATTAAAGATAACATTGTAGATGCTATTAAACATCCCGAAAAAATTTATCCGGTTGGCAGATTAGATAAAGATTCGGAAGGATTAATTTTATTAACCAATCACGGCGAAGTAATTGATAAAATTGCTAATTCCATGTTTGGCCACGAAAAGGAATATGTGGTAACGTTGAATATGCCCATTCGCACAAAATTTTTAGAAGAAATTAGTGAAGGAATTGAAATTTTGGGTGAACAAACAAAGCCCTGTATCGTTAGCATAGTGCCGGGAACAAAACGCTTATTTAAAATTATTTTAACCCAAGGACTTAATAGGCAAATACGCCGTATGTGTAATGCATATGATTACCAAGTTATAAAATTACAACGTTTGCGCGTAATGCACATTGAGCTAGGTAAACTAAAAGCTGGCGAGTGGCGTTACCTTAGCGCTGACGAGTTAAATTTATTGTTAGAAGCAGTTAAATAAAAAGAGTTGCTAAGCTTCCTTCTTTTTATATCTTTTTTACTAACTTTGAAACATGCGGTTTTTATTTAATTTATTTTTTTTAGCGATAGTTTTAAACGCATCATCACAAGATAAATTGTTTTATATAAACGGTTTATGCAAACAGGTATATGTAAGAGAAATTAGTACCAACGAAATTATTGTTGAAACCGATTCAACTACCGAAATTATTTTGAAGGAAGATGTATTATTAATAGAATATAAAAACGGATTAGTGGATGTTTTTAATTCTCCTACCGAATCAAAAATTATAAATTTAAACTCACAGCAAAAAAATAATGCGCAGTTACAAAACAAACCTATATTTAATTATAATTTAGTCTCAATAAACACGCTGGCATTATGTAATGCTGACGCTGCAGTTTTTTACGAACATATTTTACAAAACAAAAAAATTGGCGTTGGAGCAATGGGAGCATATAATTTTAATCCTTACTCAATTGGCTCAAACCTATTTATTACAATTTTAAACAATGCAAAAAAAAATTATGATTTAGGAGTTTATTGTAATTTTTATCCAAAAGCTTTTTCTAAAAAAACATCTGTTACTTATGGCATTTTATTTAAACAAACTAATTTTAGTTTTAACCTTGTTACAGAGGATACAGTTAAAATTGGCGGTACTGCGTTTACAAATATTACTTATAAATACACAAAAGGAAATCAGTTTGCTACGCTTTTTAATATTGGTACGCACACAAACATATTACCAAATTGTTTTATAAAAACCTATTTTGGCGTTGGTGGTTTTAAGTTACGCGGCGACTATAAAAAAGCGTATAACACCGAGGTTGATAAAAATAATGCGGCAAATAATACTAGTTCAATGCTTACGGCACCATCTAACACAACTTTTTTAATCAAAGTATATATAGGTATAAATATTGGTTATGCTTTTTAAATGCGTTATTTAAGTTACATATTTATTATTTTTTCTGTTGCATTTAAAGCACAAGATAAACTCTATTTTAAAAATGGCACATTAAAAAAGTGTTATTTAATTTCGGTAGCAAAAGATAAAGTATATTATAAAACCCACGATACTTCTGCCACTGCATTTCAAACGAATAAAAGCGATTTATTGATGTTAGAAACCTATAATGGCATCCGTTATTTATTTGCCACCAACAAAAAAGCAACAGATGTTAAAGCTGATACATTAAAATTTAAACAAAACAATTTCGGATTACAACCCTTTAATTTTTTATTAGGGAGAGTAACTTTTAATTACGAACGGCTAACAAAAGATAATAAAATAGGATTAATGATTCCGCTTTCCATCACGTTTAATCCTTTTGAATCTATATATAGAGTCATTGCCGATACTAGTTTAAACTACTATCAACAGCATAGCGGTACAAATATTATTTCGGGTTTTGATGTAAATTTTTATTTAGGCAAAAAACAAAATTCAAAATTTTATTTAGGCCCTCGTTTTAGGTATGGCACCGATTTATTTTTATTTAATATCGAAGGTTATTCACTTCAAACCCAATTTGGATATAAATTTCAATCACCAAAGCATAATTTTACACAACACTTGTCTGTAGGTTTTGGATTTTTACGAATTATTTCTTTGCCCTACACCAATAACGTAAATTCAAAACAAGCTTATACGTGGTACAGCATAAATTATCGCGTTGGAATTAAATGGTAATAAAATTTTTAATTTGTAAATTTATAACGTGAAAATTTTAAAATTAATACTATCACCCATCTGGAAATTGTGGTTTGTACTAATTTTTATTAGTATTTTTTTAGTTTTATATCCATTATTTTACATTGCCCTTCGTACAAAAAAATATGATTTTGTATTTACATTAAAACGCTTTTGGGGCAAAAGCAGCGCTTATTTAGCGTTTTTATTTCCGATTATAAAGTATCAAACTAAAAAATATAAAATGCCTCAACCCTGTATATTTGTTTCTAATCATACGTCCTATTTAGACATTATTTTTAGTCCTTTTTTTATTTCACATACAGCAGTATATATGGGTAAATATGAATTATTGAAAATACCTTTATTTAAATCATTTTTTAAATATTTAGATATTCCTGTTAATCGTAAAAGCGTAACCGATGCACACAAGGCCTTTACCGATTGCGCAAAAAAAATAGACGAAGGTTTAAGTGTGGTTATATACCCCGAGGGAACTATCAGCGAAAATGGAAAACTTCGTCCTTTTAAAAATGGTGCTTTTAAATTGGCTATTGAAAAACAGGTGCCTATCGTTCCCTCTGTAAACCTTAATAATTGGTGGTTTTTACAAAACGGCGGCTATTTTAAAAGTAACGGCAGATTTGGCATACCCGATATTTTTGTAGGAGATCCTATTGAAACAAAAGGACTAACCAACGAAAATATTAACGAATTAAAAGAAAAAGTATTTAATTTTACCCAACAGCATTTAAAAAATTATTATGGCAAATAAAATAGATATAAAAACAGTAGATGAAGTAGCGCATTTGGCGAGATTAGAGTTTACAACCGAAGAAGAAAAATCAAAAATATTAACAGATATGAACCGGATGCTTGGTTTTATAGATAAATTAAATGAGTTAAATACAGATTCTATTGAGCCGTTAATTTACATGACCAACGAAAAAAACGTGTTGCGCGCCGACGAGCCTAAAATAACACTTACACAAAAAGAAGCTCTAAAAAACGCTCCAAAAAAAGACAGCGATTATTTTAAAGTACCTAAGGTTATTGAGCAACATTAAGCATTTACAGTTTCTAACTGTTTTAATAAATTTTGATTTTTGCCCAACTTTTTACAAAGAAAAAGTTGGAAAGAAATATTAAAAAAGCTTTATTTATGAAGTTAAAAAGAAAAATAACATAATGGCAAAACAAAAATATTATGTGGTATGGAAGGGCAGACAAACTGGTGTATTTAATAATTGGGACGCTTGCCAAACACAAATAAAAGGTTTTGAAGGAGCCATCTATAAATCGTTTGAAACATCAGCAATAGCGCAACGTGCTTTTAACGGTTTAAGCCACGAATATATTGGAAAGGTAATAAACAAACCCTCATTAACTCAAAGCCAATTAAAGCTTTTAGGAAAACCCATTTTACCAAGTATTAGTGTTGATGGTGCTTGTAGCGGATCGACTGGATTTGCTGAATACCAAGGCGTAGATACCGAAACTAAAAAAGTTATTTTTAAAAGTAAACCTCATGCCGATGGTACAAATAATATTGTAGAATTTTTAGCCATTGTTCACGCGCTTTCGCATTGCAAAAAAAATAATATATTGCTGCCCATTTATAGTGATAGTAAAATTGCCATTAGTTGGGTAAAACAAAAGCAACAAAAAACAAATCATAAACGTTCTAAAAAAAACGAAGAATTATTTTTGTTAATGGAGCGTGCCGAAAAATGGCTAAACGAAAACGCTTATCCCAACAAATTATTAAAATGGGAAACCAAAGCCTGGGGAGAAAACCCCGCCGACTTTGGCAGAAAATAATATTTTACAAACTCGCGTAATAATTTACTCTTGGTGCACTTATTACCTCTAACGGTTTCGGGCTTGGCGAAGGTGACGATTTTCACCACAAATGTTAATGTGGAATACCAAATTTTATTAACCACAAATGTATCTTCGGAGCACTCAACCGCCACTTTTGCCAAACCCCTGTTATCAACTGCCCTTCTGTTTGTCCGAAGCGGTGTTCGTCTAGATTTGTACTGAATTTTTACAGGGTCAAGGTTCGTTGGATTGAAAGCTCTTTTTATTTTTTTAGCATTGCCTTGTATATTAGTAAAAAAAAATGTGCCTGCAAATGCGTTTGCGGTATTGGTTGATTTATTCATTAAAACCTTAATATAAAATTTGCTTTGTTAAAAAATGTATTTTGATAAGCATAAGTAGTTGTTACAACTTTTTTCAATACTTGTTTTAGTTCATCAAAACTATTGGGATTATTGATATAAACATTTGCTTCGTTCATCAATGTTTGTTCAAAGTTATTCTCAAACATTGAGGTTGAAAAAATGGCAATGGCAATGTCATTTTTTTATGGTTACCTTTAATTTCTTTCAAGCATTTAAGTCCGTTTTTTCTCAGCATATTAAGGTTAAGGAAAATAAGTTGCGGTAAAATATTGCCTTCATTACTAAGGTATTCTATTAACTCAACTCCGTCATTTACCGTGTGAATGATGGTTTTTATTTTCAATTCCTTTTTCTGCATCTATAAAAAGTAGATGGTTATTATTCGCATCA
>JAYVGH010000129.1:0-36094 GCA_043772435.1 Bacteroidota bacterium | reverse complement strand
TATATCAAATTCCATAGACGTTTTTTTCTAATGCTACGCATTAGAGATTTTAAATCCAAATTTATTAAATATTTTCTAATGCGGAATTTGGGTTAAATGCACTTGATAATGTCAAGCTGACGTTAGGAAGCATCTTTATATCGAAAAAGATCCTCTTCTGTCGGAATGACAACCTCTACCTCCCTGTGCTTCCAAAACCCCCGGCCCCTCTGTTACTTTCTTCCAAAACATCTACCTGTTGCCAGGTAATTTGTTCGTGCTTTGCAACTACCAATTGGGCTATGCGTTCACCATCATTTATAATAAAATCTTCGTTACTTAAATTTACTAAAAGTACTTTAAGTTCTCCTCTGTAATCAGCGTCAATTGTACCGGGCGAGTTAAGAACCGTTATTCCGTTTTTAAATGCCAAACCGCTGCGTGGTCGAATTTGTGCTTCGAAACCGGCAGGCAATTCTATAAACAAACCCGTTGCAATTAATTGGCGCTGTAAAGGTTTTAAAGTTATTGCTTCCTTTATATTTGCTTTTAAATCTAAACCAGCAGCTAGGGCTGTGGCGTATTGTGGTAAAGCGTGCTTTGATTGGTTTATTACTTTAAGTGTTAACATTGGTACTAAGTTTTTTTAGATTATTAATTTCTAACTTATATACCACAAATGCAAACACAGCTACTAACAAATTATTAAGTACTAGTTTTATTAGAGTAGAATCTAAAGACGAATACGTTTTAGAAATTAAAAACAAAACACATACTAAAATTCCATACACACTAATAGCGCGCAAATTATATTTTATTGGGAAATACTTTTGCCCTAGTATATACGATAACACCATCATACTGGCATAAGCAGCCAATGTTGCCCAAGCACAAGCCATATAAGAATACGTGGGAACAAAAATTACGTTTATAATTATTGTTATTGCTGCGCCAACCAAGGCAATTATTGCGCCAAATTTTGTTTGACCACTTAATTTGTACCAATACGATAAATTATAAACCACCCCTAAACATAAATTTGCTATTAATAAAATGGGCACCACTTTTAATCCCTCCCAATAGGGTTCGGCAACTAAATATTTTATCCAATTTAAATTCATTAATGTGCCAAACAAAAGAAACAAACAAAAAATTATAAAAAATTTCATTACCACTGCATACATTTTTTTTGAGTCTTTTTCCTTTGCTTTTCCAAAAAAGAAAGGCTCTGCGGCAAACCGAAACGCTTGTATAAAAATTGTCATTAAAATAGCGATTTTATAACAGGCACCATAAATACCTTGTGCAATTTGTCCTTCAGACTTATCTACTAATAATTTTTGTAAAATAAGACGGTCTAATACTTCGTTAACCATTCCCGCTAAACCCAAAATTATTAAAGGATAAGTATAGCTCAACATTTCTTTTAAAAGGTCTTTGTTTATATAAAACTTTAAAGTACTAAACTGTTTGCTCAACAAAATTAATGAAAAAACATTAGCTAAAAGATTGGCCAAAAAACAATAGCCTATACCAATTTCGGGCTTGTAAAGCGTAGCATAAAAATTTTGTTCGTTGTTATAATACGCATTTTTACAAACCTTAATAAAAAATAGTGTTAAGCCAAAATTTACAATAACGTTTGTTAATTTAAGTATCGAAAATTTAAGTGCTTTATTTTCGGCACGTAATTTAGCATAGGGAATTGCCGTAATAGCGTCAGTAGCAATTATTAAAATACACCACACAATAAATTGTACAGGATACAAGGCGTTTGGTGTAGATAATTCGTTAGCAATAGGAACAGAAAGGGCTACTAAAATTATGCTTAATACAAACGTTGAGGTAATTAACGAGAGTAAAGCCGTATTAAAAACACTTTGTTTATCTTCTAATTTAGAGGTAAAATTAAAAAACGTAGTTTCCATTCCATACATAAAAACTATGTTCAAAAAAGAAATATAGGCATACAACTGGCTGTTAATGCCATATTCGGCAGGTAAAAATGCGCGTGTTAAAATTGGAGTTAAAAAATAATTTAAAAAACGAGGCAATATTGTCCCAAGACCATAAACTACAGTTTGACCGGCTAATTTTTTTAATGGGTTAGACACAATTTCGCTTATTAAAATTAAATAAAGATTGTGTTTTAATTTTCATATACAAAAATACTTTTTAACCCTTTTGGTTTAATAACGTATCTTTGTAAAACAAAGCTATGCGGGTATTATTAACAACTCTTAACGCAAAATACATTCATCTTAATTTGGCTATTAGGTTGTTTTACGAGCTTTTTAAAAAAAATCATAATCTACACTTAAAAGAATTTACAATAAAAGAAGATAAGGATGCGATTGCTGATTATTGCAAAGATTTTAGCGTAGTTGCCTTTAGCTGTTATATTTGGAACATAACACAAACCCTTGAAGTGTGTAAAAAAATAAAAGCTTTAAACCCCAACACAAAAATTTTATTGGGCGGTCCCGAAGTAAGTTACGAGTGGCAAGAAGTTATTGCTTTGGATTGGGTTGATTTTATTATAACTGGTGAGGGCGAAATTCCATTAGAACAGTTTTTAAACAGTTTTCCTGCAAACCTGCAAACCGTTAGTAACTTAGTACGAAAAGAAAATGGTAACGTTATTCATAACCAAAAAGCCGAAACTTTTGATTTAATAAACTATAAAAATATTAACCCTTACATAAACGATACGCCCGAAGAATTAAACAACAAAGTGTGTTACATCGAAACATCGCGCGGTTGCCCTTATAAATGCGAGTTTTGCTTAGCCAGTTTAGATAATAAAGTTCGTTATTTGCCTAACGACACCATAAAACAACATTTGATGTATTTAATGCAACATGGCAAAACCATTAAGTTTTTAGACAGGACTTTTAATATTAAAAAAGATTTTACGCTCGATATTTTTAAGTTTATTTTAGAACATCACCGACCGGAAAATGTTTTTCAGTTTGAAATAACCGCCGATATTTTACATCCCGATATTATTAAATTTATAAACGAAAATGTGCCAAAAGGCTTGTTCCGCTTTGAGATTGGCATACAAACCGTTAATCAAAAAGCCAATTTAGAAGTTAGCCGTAAACAAAATTTCGACAAAACAAAAAACATAATTTTAGCTCTCAATCATAAAGTAGAAATGCACTTAGATTTAATTGTGGGCTTACCATTGGATTATTGGTGCGACATAAAATACAGCATTGAAGAGGTGTTTAAACTACATCCTCCGGAAATGCAGTTAGGTTTTTTAAAATTTTTAAAAGGCACTCCTATGCGCGATAAGGCTCAGCATGGTTTTATATTCGATCCAAATCCTCCCTACCAATTAATTGAAAGTAAGTATTTGAGCAAACAAGAACTTGCTGACATTGTAAAATTAGAAAACGCTTTAGAAATTTATTGGAACGATAAGCGCGGCACCAACCTCTTAAAATACGCGGCAACACAGTATAGCATTTTCGAATTTTTATTAGAACTAGGAAAATATTTTGGAACAATTAGAGACTACCATAAATATAGTTTGGATGATGTGTACACCATTGCCACAAATTTTGCGCAACTCCATTATCCAAACAATGCCATTTTAAAGCAATTAATCGCCATTGACTATTACGTTCATCATAAAGTAAAACCTAAATCATTAATTTTAGAAGATTTAGAGCGTGCTAAAAAAATAAAATTAATTGAGGAATTAAAACTAAACCACCATAAATACCGCTTTGTAATTTTGCCTTTAACTTTTAATTACGAGATTTTTATTCAAGAGAATAAAATTGCGTTAGAAAATTATATGTTAATTATACAATATAATGGGGTCGAGAAGGCTAAAATTATCTCCTATTCCTCTATTTTGGAAGAAATTTAAAAATATTTATGAATTATTTATGGAATTTACCTGTAACTTTAATCTAAATTAAAATTATAGTAACGTAAAACCATTTTATATGCAAAAAATTACTCTTTTAGTTTCTCTAACAATTTCTTCATTTTTTGTAAACGCACAAGAAAATTCAAGTTTTAAAGTTTATAAACCTCAACCAAACGGTGCATACGCCTTACAAAGTATGTTGCAAAATTTAGTAGGCGATGGCGTAGTACTAAAAAACTTTAGTGTTTCCAAAACATGGAGCGATGAAGCTTTTGGTTATTTTGAAGATAAAAAATCGCGTCTTGGCATGAGCAAAGGTTTATTAATGACAACCGGCGGTATTACCGGCTTGTGCGGTAGTAATACTAAACCAAACATGAGCAATTACACACACGCCACAGCCGAACGTAATTACAGAAACATTCCAAACCAGCCTGCAATTACAAGTCCTGATTTAGAAAAATACTTGGGTAAAAACCAAAAAACATTTGATGCCGTTGTTATTGAGTTGGATATTGTACCAACCGCAGATACTTTAAATTTTAACTACGTATTTGGCAGCGAAGAATACGACGAGTTTGTAGGGACAGCTTATAATGATGTTTTTGCATTTTTTATTAGTGGAAAAGGTGTTGAGGGGCAAGTAAATTTAGCGGTGGTACCAAATACCGAAAGCCCTGTAAGCGTAAATAGTATTAATAATGGGAGCGCCAATAACCGTCAGGCAAACAATTCAACATATTATGTAAGTAATGTTGACGGGCATTTGGGGATTGAATATGATGGTTTAACAAAACTAATGCAAATTAAAAAAGCGGTTATTCCTTACGAAACCTATCATTTAAAATTAGCAATTGCCGATGTTAGCGATAACAGTTATGATAGCGGTGTTTTAATTGAAGGGCACAGCATTGTGAGTTACGAAAAAAGTTACAGCGTGCTTTATAATAAAAGCGAAACCACCATTAGCGAGCCTTACAAAAATTTATTAAATGCTTTGGTAAAAGAATACAAAACAAAAACCAATAGCAATATTAGCATTACCGGGCACACAGATAACGAGGGTGAATTGGACTTTAATAAAAAATTAAGTTGCCAACGCGCTAACGAAGTAAAACAATATTTACTAAACAAAGGCATACCCGAAAGCCGCTTAATTGTTGATTGCAAGGGCGAAACAATGCCTGCGTACGCTAATAGTACAGACGAAGGCAAACACATGAACCGCAGAGTAGAACTAAAATTATTAGGCAACGATGCAAAATATATTTCTGACAAAAAGAACGAAACTATTACGCTAGAAAAATCTGCTTTAATAAATAATGTTCCAAATCCGTTTATTGATAATACTTTAATTAATGCTTCTATTTTAGATAATGTAAAGGATGCGCAATTGTATATTACCGATTTAACAGGTAAACACATAAAAACAATTTATATGTTAGAGCGTGGTAATGCCAACGTAAACTTTAACGCACAAAATTTAACTAATGGTATTTATTTAGTTAGTTTACTTTGCGATGGAGTAGGTTGCGGAGCGATTAAAATTATTTTAGAAAAGTAAAATAAATAGGATTTTGTTCAGATGTCGTTCCGAAATATGATGAATTTATTTTAAAATCCCCCTTGCATCATGACGTTTTATTTTAATCGGAAATTTATTTTATAAAAATTATTTTGTTTCTACTTCAAACCCTTTGTTTTTCCAATCTCCAAAACCTTTTTCTAAATTCACTACTTTAACAAAACCTTTTTTTTGCATAAGCTCGGCGCATTCGCCACTTCGTCCGCCACCTGCACAGTAAATTAAATAGGTTTTTTTCTTGTCTAATGAATCAATACGAATTTCAGAATCTTTAGCTAAAAAATCTATTTCCAAAGCGCCTTTAATTTTTCCTTTTTTCAAAATTTCGTCGGGTGTCCGTAAATCAATTACAACAGATTTTTTTGCATCAACTTGTTTTTTAAATTCTTGTGCGTTAACATTACTAACGGTTTGCGCATTTGCAAATTTTAATGCCAATAATAAAACTATTAAAGTGAATTTTTTCATAAATTAATTTAGCGTTGTTGCATAAAAAACTCACAGCCAAAACTGGCGGTTCTTCCATCCGCTCCAATATATGGTTTACTTCTTGAAAGAAGTGTCATTTTTTTATTTCTTAATTCGGTAATTTCGTAAATAATCTCTGTTCCTAATTTATTAAACAAATTATCTCTTGTATATCCTTTACTAACAGTTTCTATTTTTAAAACTATGCTTTCTTTATTCTTTGCTTTTCCAACTCCACCTACAAAATTCCAAGTGCCTGACGCGTCTAAAATGTTTCCTGCAAAATTTTCGTTAAAGTTAAAAGTTCCATCTTTTTTAAATGTTATATAAAATGTATAATTCCCTATGTAAGTAATACCAACATTCCCAGATTCTGTTTGGTTTATTTCGGCTTTTGACCCATCCATTTTAATATCCAGATTGTACGGTGGATTAATATGGTTGTCAATTGTTATTCCGGCCGTACCTGTTTTCATATTCCATTCGCCAACCACTCGGGCTTTTCTCGTTCTAAGAGAAATAGCGGGATCGTTTTCACCTTTTTTGCAGCCAAAAAATGTGGTTGTTATTATAATTAAAACAACTACACTTTTAAAATAGTTACTCTTCATGTTTATTTTCGTTTAAATAGTTTTTTTTAATTCACACATATAAAAACCATCATAACCTTGTGATGGTAAAATAGTTTTTTCGCTTACAAATATAAAGTTTGTATTTAATTTTAAAAACTCATCTACCTGTAATCTGTTTTCTGAAGGTAAAATACTACAAGTACTGTAAATTAGGCTTCCTCCCGGCTTTAACATAGTATTGTAATCTGACATAATTTTTTGTTGCAATAGTTTTGTACGTTCAATAGTTTCTAAATTTAATTTCCATTTAGCATCGGGGTTACGCTTAATAACACCTACGCCGCTGCACGGCACATCTAGCAATAATTTATCGGCTTTGCCCTCTAATCGTTTTATGGTTTTTGTGTCTTCAATTACACGTGTTTCAATATTAAATGCGCCTGCACGTTTGGCACGTTTTTTTAATTCTTCTAATTTCCAGGCTTCAACATCCATACTAACAATTTTACCTTTATTTTGCATTAAAGCTGCTAGCTGTAAACTTTTTCCTCCTGCTCCGGCACAAGCATCAATAATAAATTCGTTGGGTTTTGGATTTACAAATTCACCTATTTGTTGCGAACCGGCATCCTGTACCTCGAACCACCCTTCGGCAAAATACATGTTTTTAAATACATTTTCACGTTTCACTAGTTGCAAGGCGTTAGATGTGTTTTGTATTTCTATTGTTTCAATTTTATCGGCCAAAAAAACTTCCTTTAATTTTTGTACGTTTGTTTTTAAGGTATTTACTCTTAAAACAACTTCAGCTTGTTTATTCATAGCAAGAGCTTCCTTTTCCCAAACGTCTTTTCCCAATTCGCTTTCGCCCAGTTGCCACAACCAATCGGGGTACGATTCATAAATTGGTAACTGGGCTTTAAATCGTTCTTTTTGTTTTAAAATAAATATCGCATCAACGTGTTGAAACTCTTGCCAATTTGGTAGTTCAATCTCTTTTAATATAATCCATACCGCGGTAATAAACCAAAAGTTTTTTGGAGATTGGGCTAACTCTGCATACAGTCGGTAATTACGAACAATGTCGTAAACGGCTTCGGCTACAAAGCGACGATCTCTGCTACCCCATTTAGTATTTTGTTTAAATAATTTTTCTAAGGATTTATCGGCATACTTATTTTTTAAAAAAATATCTGATAAGGTTTCTGCTATAGAATTAACAAGGTTTTTGTAAAGCTTCATTTCTTTAAAATTATTTAACGGCTAATTTACAATTTAAAGATTGACAATTTACAATTG
Organism: Bacteroidota bacterium; assembly: GCA_043772435.1. Lineage (GTDB taxonomy): Bacteria > Bacteroidota > Bacteroidia > B-17B0 > Aurantibacillaceae > Aurantibacillus. The sequence goes on along the minus strand of JAYVGH010000129.1, from coordinate 28,302 downwards.
AAAAATTATACCAAATTGTAAATAAATAAATTGTAAATAATTTTTGCGTTTTAATTTACTTTACAACCTGCATAAAGCCTTTTAGGTTTCGTTTTTTTATGCCGCTTACACGAGGCTCAAACACATCGCATATATAAAAGAATGTTCCCTCACTAACCACTTGTTTACTTAATATACTAACGCCATCCCATTTAAAATAAGGGTCGTTGGTTTTATAAACTAAATTGCCCCATCTATCAAAAATTACTAAATCAATTTCTTTTATTTGACGAACTCTTCGGGCTTTATAAAAATCATTAACGCCATCGTTATTAATGGTTACAATATTAGGCAATTCAAACTCAGGGCAATTATCCAAGCAAAAGTCTACACTTTTTGGGCTAACGTTATCGCTCGAATCAACTGCCTGAACGGCATAACAGCCTGCAATTAATTCTACAGCATCAGGTACATATAACGTTGATGATGCTCCATTAAATGTAGCTAGCAAATTATAATTTCCATCTTCTGTTGGCTTGTAAAATAATAAATACTTCACTACATCATCGCTGCCATTACATGTTGCTTTTACATTTGTCCAGGTTACTTGCACCTGGCCTGTTACGCAATCGGCAACAATATTAACAGTAGGGGTACAAGGTGGTGTTAAGTCTTTTGCTGTAGCACATACTTCTTGCGAATTGTTTAGTAACGGTTTAGGAATAGTGACATCGGAGTATTGTCCTTCACTTAAAATTTTATAACAATACGTGCTACGGTTTACTACGTTTATTGAATCAATGTAGGTTGTTAGTAACGTGGTACCAATTGCGGTAAATGTAGTTTGTGCAGGGTCTTTACGAAACACGGTATATTTATAATTATTCCAAGGGGTACTTGAGTTCCATTGTAAATTAATTTTTCTGTCGGCGGGGGTTGTAGTTAAAAAACCCGAGTTGGCGCGTTGCGAAGAACCAATAGTAACTGTTCCTGCAATAAATTCTACTAAATAATCTTTATTTATATCTGTAGTATTTATATTTCCTTGAACGAAGTCTGTATCTAACAAATAAAAATTAGCCTTTGTAGAATTAAAAATTGTGGTATATGTTCCCGCGGAACCCGAACGGTATTTTAAATTAAATTGATAAGACCCGGGGAAAACAAGAGTATCAAAATTACCTGTATTGGTAAAGGGTTTGTGCCATTTAATGTAAACAGAGCCTGTTGCAGTTGAAGTGGTTATCACATCAACATTTAAAAGAATAGGCACATCTTTTTTTAATTGCGCACACACTTGCGAACTTGCAAAACTTTGAGAACCGTCGTAATAAATAGCTACTACTAAATAACTATAATCTTGTCCTACAACTAAACCATTACTGCCATTATTATCAATAAAGTTTGATATTGAAGGAGATGTTTGTCCAATATAGGTAAATCCGGATGTTGGTGAAACACCTGTTTGGCAGGGAGAATACACAAATACTGAACAATCGTTTTTACGATAAATTTTATAATTTATTAATGGATTGTTTGTGGGGCTACACGTTGATAATTGCCATGAAATTTTTATGGTTGAACCAATTGGTGTAGCTGTAACATTTTTTACTGAGGGTGGTACTACTTTAATATTGTAGGTAGCAAAATTTACAAGTTTATTGGGCGAACCACTATCTTCAGCCTTAAATACAGTAGAATAAGGTTGTATAGCAATATGCGAGCAGCTCGTTTGCCAAACAAAATATAAGGTTGCTATGGTATTAGTAGCACTACTTGTTGTTTGTGAAGGAGACGCAATAGGTAACGCCGATGAGTAAGCGCCTGCGTTTCCATAAATAGTAACCGGGGCATTAGCATCTATTGCTATAATTTTTTTATTAATAAGCGTTCCTGCTTCTACGCAGGTATCTGGGGGCACTTGTAAAATTGGCGGGGAAATATTGTTTGGGCAAGGTGTTACAATAACCTGCATGTCGCGCAACACGTAGCCAATTTGTTGGTAAACGCCATTTGTGTTTTTTCGCCACTCTTTTACAATAAACGCTAGGTTATATTCGCCTGATAGTTGAGGGGAACACCAAGTTAACAAACCCGTAATTGCGTTAATACCATAAGTACCGAGTGGAAAATAATAACCGGGCACTGTGCCTCCACCGGCGTCTCTTGAGGTTGTAATTTCATAACTTAAGCTGTCGTGGTCGCTATCATACGCTCCTGGATTGTGATAAAAACATTGCCCAAAACACGCTTTATCAATTGGAGGATATTTAAATTCGGGAGAACTATTTGCTCCGGTAAAATTATTTATAACTAATAATGATTCAATGTAAAAAGACTGATTTACAGAATTACTCATATTTATTACCCCGGCATTTCGGTTAGGGTCTGCTGAGCGCACCATGTAATTTCCGGCACCCGGATATGTATGAATAATGGTGTATATGTTTAGTTTTACAATATGCCCCTGGTCGGGAATAATAATAGTTCCGCAATAGGTACATCCACAGGTAGAGGTTGGCCCGTTTGTGCGTAATGCTACACCTTTGGGGCTTCCATCTCCAAAATCAAGTGTATCAACGCACCTATCTGCAACTTGCGAACCATGATCGGTATATTTAGTAATAGTAAATGAGTATGTGTATACCGGGACAGAATTGCCACCTATTAACTGCGTAAATGGTGCAATACGCTTATAGGTTATTTCTCCTGCGCGATTATGGGTTGCAAAACCTCGCAAGCATAATAAAAACAATAATATAAAGTTTATTTTTTTCATTAAATCTACTTTAAAGGTAAACTATTAAACGCAGTTGGCAAAAGTTTAGTGTTAATAATTAAAGAAAAAAATGTTAAAATTAGCTTGCCGTAATATTATTAAGAAACTTAATTAATTTATTTACCGCAATGGCACGGTGACTAATTGTGTTTTTTAAGTCGTTAGGCATTTGTGCAAATGTTTGACTATAACCATTTGGAATAAATAAAGGATCGTAACCAAAACCATTATTACCATTAAGTTCTTTTGCGATACTGCCTTTTATTACGCCTTCAAAATAATGTATTTGATTATTTAAAATTAGTGTTATAATAGTTACAAAACGTGCGTTCCGGTTGTTTTTATTTTTTAACTCAGCTAAAAGTTTTTGGTTATTAGCCACATCGTTTTTTGGTGTGCCGGCATAACGTGCACTATACACGCCTGGTTCGCCGTTCAAAACCTCCACTTCCAAACCACTATCATCGGCAAACACAGCAATGTTTTGCTTGTTGTTTTTTAAAAAATCTAAAACATAGTTTGCCTTTAAAAACGAATTTTGTTTTATGGTGGTTCCCGTTTCGGGAATATCGTTAACAATACCAACATCGGTTAAGCCAATAACCGTATAGCTTTTAGGTATTAAAGTTTTAATTTCTAAAATTTTATTTTTGTTGGCGGAAGCGAAGATGAGGGTCATACAGCCTTTCTATTTTTATTACATTGGTAGTTATTTATAATATAATAGATTGAAAAGCCAAAAGTTAATATCGTAAACGCTCCCCCTAAAAGAAAATATATTGCTAAATCTCCTCTACATTCTGTTTCCTGTCCTGCAGAATTATAAGGCATAATGATATTGGATAATTGAGTTGACCAAAAAATACTCAAAAAACTTGACGCAACTAATAGTAAACAAACAAAAAAAGTTAAGTCGTTATTTTTTTTTATAAATGGGCGATTACAAAGATAAAATAGCAGTGTAAATGGTAATGGAATAATAATTATTGGAAGGAATATTGAAAGTAAGGCAATCATAATCTTTAAAAATATATATAAAGCATTATTATCTTACAATAGTTATTACCCCGGTTTTACTAAACTGCTTACCGTTGTACAGCTTATAATTTATTAAATAATTATAGGTACCAATCTCAATATCTATGCCTTTTAATTTTCCGTCCCAAGCATCTGTTAAGTTTTTAAATTTAAAAATTTGTTGGCCCCAACGGTCAAAAATAGTGCCGCTAAATGCCGTTAAGCATGTGCCTCCAAATACTCTAAACGTATCGTTTAAGCCGTCGCCATTTGGGGTAAACGTATTTGGTATAAATATGTCGCCATTGCCACAGCCGGCTTCAATTATATAAAAAGTTGTATCGGCACAACCAAAAGTGTCGCGGGTTAAAAGCGTTACTAAATACATACCCGGTGTTTCGTAAAAAGCGGTTGCGGTAATATTGGTAGATTGTTGCCCATTACCAAAATCCCACAAAAAGCTATTGTAACCATTAGAGGTATTAGTAAAACTTAAGCTACCTGGATAATCTACATAATTACTTTCGGCGTTAAAAGTAGTTGTTAAAGTGCTAACAAATACTGTTGTTAATGAGGTAGAGGCGCAAGCTCCATTGCTACCAATTACTGTAATATTACTAGTTTTTGAAGGTGTAATTGTAATGGGGTTGCCAAATTGATAATTACCATCTACATACCAATCATAACTACTGGCTCCACTTGCCGATAAAGTAACAGCAGTATTTGGGCAAACCATTGCATTAAATGGCGTAATAGTTAAACTTGGTTTTGTATTTACTATAACTTGTGCTGTAGCGGTACTAGTACAACCATTACTATAACTACTAACAACATAGTTTGTTGTAACATTTGGGCTAACGTTTAGCGAATTTCCGTTTATGTTACCCGGCATCCAGGTATAATTAATTGCTCCGTTGGCAAAAATAGTGGCGTTGTCTCCTAAACAAATTGAAGTTCCGGCAACGTTAATAATAGGTGCTGCCGTAATGCCAACCGTTGTGCTTCCGGTTAAAATACATCCACCTGAAACAATTTGTAATAAATAGGTAGTATTTACATTTGGCGCCACAGTTATGCTTTGTGTGGTGGCCCCATTATCCCACAAATAAGATGTGGCAACAACGCCTGTACCAATTGTAGCTGATTGTCCGTTACACACTGTAGCGCCAGTAACAGCAACAATTCCTCCGATTGTAACCACTACACTTGCAGTAGCAATGGTTGTGCAACCACTTGTACTACCAATAACTGTATAGTTTGTGTTAGAAGAGGGATTAACCGAAATAGTATTACTTGTTGTGCCTAATGGCAGCCATGTATAAGTGTTTGCGCCATTAGCGGTTAATGTTGCGCTACTGCCATTACAAATGTTTGCGCTATTAGTTGTAATGATTGGTAAATTATTTACTGTAACATTGTAATTTGCTGTTGCGGTACACGAGCCGTTAGCGCCAACTAACGAATATGTTGTGGTAATTACAGGGCTTACAACTATTGTTGTTGCAGTACTTGCATTGCTCCAAGTATAACTTGTGGCCCCAATTGCAGTAAGTGTGGCGCTTTGCCCAATACAAATAATTGGGTTAGTATTTAATAACGTTGGATTAGCATTTACTAAAACATTTACAACAGCCGAGCCGGTGCAGCCTGCAAAATTTCCGTTTACTGTGTAAGTTGTATTTACTACCGGATTTACTGTTGTTGAGTTTGTTAAAGCACCATTGCTCCAGCTATAATTTGTAGCAGTACTTATAGCTTGCAGGGTAGTTGTTTGCCCGGCACAGCTAGTAGCCGAATTTGCGGAAATTGAAAGATTTGAACCCACATTTATGCTTACCGTATTTGAACCAAAACAACCCGTAGTAGATCCGGATACCGAATACACAGTTGTTGAAACAGGAGATGCCGTGAAAGTAGTGCCAATAAAATTTATTCCACCCGGATTCCAAGTATAACTTGTGGCACCAACACCTGTAAGCGTTGCTATTTGCCCCGCGCATATTGAAACATTATTAGCGCTAACAATAGGGTTAGGAGTAACCACCACACTTCCTGTTGTAGAAACAGTGCAACCATTTGCGCTTCCGATTAAAGAATAAGAACTAGTAGAAATTGGATTAATGGTGGTGGTAGATAAAGTTGACCCATCGTACCATAAATAACTAATAGCGCCTACTGCCGATAGAGTTGCTGTTTGCCCTACACAAATACTAGGGTTATTTACTGTAATGGTAGGGTTTGTTATTACGGTTACAGTAGATGTGTTACTTGCATTACAACCTGCGCCCAATGTAGCATTAACTGTATAAACTGTAGTTGTTATAGGATTTACGTTTATAGTTTGGATATTTTGTGTTGTGCTCCAAGTATATGATACTGCCGCGCCCGCAGTAAGTGTAGCTGATTGTCCACTACATATTGTAGGCGAATTAATAGCAATTGCTCCACCTGCGTTTACCGTAACAGTTGCTGTGGTTGATGCTGAACACGTAACGTTTGCGCCAACAACTGTATAAATTGTTGTTGCTACCGGAGCAGGATTTATAGTAGCGGTTGTTGCGCCAGTATTCCACGTATAAGTTGTAGCACCCGATGCAACTATAGTTGCAGTTAATCCGGTACAAATAGTTTGCGAAGTTGCTGATAACGTTAAATTATTTATTGCTACTGACGCTGTTGCAGATGCCGAACACGTGCCGTTTGCACTAACAACTGTGTAAACTGTTGTTGCAACTGGAGAAGGGTTTATTGTTGCACTTGTTGCACCCGTGTTCCAAGTGTAAGTTGTGGCACCCGATGCAACAAGAGTAGCAGTTTGGCCGCTACAAATTGTAGTAGAATTTGCAGTTAATGGTCCTACTGCATTTACTGTTACAGATGCTGTTGCAGATGTTGAACACGTTCCGTTTGCGCCAACAACTGTATAAACTGTTGTTGCTGCAGGAGCAGGATTTAGCGTTGCGCTTAATGAGCCTGTATTCCACGTATAAGTTGTAGCACCGGAAGCAATAAGTGTGGCGGTTTGTCCGCTACAAATTGTTGCAGAGTTTGCGGCTAAAGCTCCGCCGGCATTTACTGTAACTGTTGTTGTAATAGATGTAGAACATGTTCCGTTGGCTCCAATTACGGTATAAACAGTTGTTGCTATAGGAGTAGGATTTAGTGTTGCATTTGTAACACCTGTGTTCCAAGTATAAGTTGTAGCGCCGGTAGCAACAAGTGTAGCAGTTTGGCCGCTACAAATAGTTTGTGAAGTTGCTGCTAAGGTTGGTCCATTTGTAACCGTAATTATTACCGGATCGCGGTAAATACCACTAGGGCAAAAACCCGCCCAAACAGTATAAGTGCCTACTGTTGTAAATACTGATGTTGTAAATGCGCTTCCTGTTCCAAGTAAAGTTCCGCCGGCAAAAGCCGTGTACCAATCTATTGTAGATGGAGGCCCGGTTGTTGTTGCAGTTAATATTGTTGAGTTATTTATACAAATAGTTACATCGGGGCTTGCGGTAATTGTAGGAACAGTTTGTAACGTAGTAGTTACCTTTCCAACACCACCAATAGTAGAACCATTTGCGGGAAAACTATTTGTTGCCGGACTATTATCTATTTGGCAACTTTCTATTCCCGCTAAATATTGAACTATTCCATTAACGCCACCATTAATATTTGTAGTAATTACAGCCGCAGTTGTACCAATGTAACCACCGCCGCCTCCACCACCGGGGCCATAAGCCATAGCCGTTGAAGCGCCACCGTTTCTCATCTCTTGATTTCCGCCATTGCCGCCTTTTACCGAAACAGTTATTAAGTTTATAAGGCCAATAGAATTAATAACAATAGCACCGCCACCGCCTGCTCCGCCTGCTCCATCTCGCCCGCTAACATTAAAGCCCGGCGCTGGAGTTAATGAATTAAAACCATTTTGCCCTTCAGAAATAATTTGACCTGTGCCTGTAACCGTTCCGTAACTAATAATATTTATAATACCTCCACCGTTTCCACCTGCACCGCCAAAAGCATCGTTTTCATCTCCTGCTCCGCCGCCGCCGCCGCAATACAATCTTCCTGTATTATAATTAAGCGGTCTACCGCCTATACCGCCGGCAACTCTTCTGTTGTCGCCTGTCCAACCAGCCAAACCCGGTGCATTGGTTCGGGGATTGAGATTTGTGTTTGAGTAAGAATAGCCTCCTCGTCCACCACCTGACGAACTTGATGCGGCAAAACCCGGAGATTCTAAATTCCATGCTGTAACATAACCTGCTACCGAAATATCGGGATTACCAGTGCCTGTGTACAATAATGTGTCGCCAGCGTTTGCACCACCACCACCACCGGCGTTGTTTCCATTTCCACCGCCACCGGCATTTGCAACAGCGCCTTTGCAATACGGACCATTAAATAGAGCCAGATAAGTTGCAACACTTCCGGCAATTCCCTCGCCTTTGTAACCACCTTCATTTACATTATTGTTTCCCCAGGCACCGCCACCAAAAACGCTACCAACTGTTTTACCAATAACTGCGCCGCCTCTAAAACCAAGCCCTGTAGCATCAATTCTACCTCCTGCGTTAATTGTAGTGTTTCCATCAACCTCAATGGCTATTACGCCTCCGGTTGTTCCATTCCAAGTTGGGCACGTTATAACCCCTGCGGCAGCTATAATTAATGATGTATAGCGTGGCACTTTAACAACCTGAACTTTACCGGCGGCTGTGTAATTATTTTTTAAAGGGCAATCAATTGTAATAACGTTTCCCGCAACCAAAGCTATTTGAGCATATTCGTTATTGCCCGCATTATTGTAATTTGTAATTTTTCCAAAAGCCGACGAATACGGTTCGGGACTGTTTGGGTTACCAAAGGGGTTGGTGAAGCTATTTACAGCCGCTCCTTGCATTTGAATAATATAAATTAAATCTCCAACGGCATAACCCGCGCTACTTGTTACATTAATTGTGGTGTTGCCCGTAAAAGCATCGGCACCTAATGCTGTGTATGCATTAACTACATTACTTATAACAATATTGCCGGTACCGCTTTTTCCTTTTTGAGAAAACGCAGAGAAAATTGAAAGGAGAAACAAAAAAAATATGACGATCTTTTTTCTCATAAAGAGCTTAAATTTAACGGTTTAGATTTTAGAAAACTAATTTTTAACTTGGTGAAACTACCGTTTGGCTCATTATAGTACCGCATTTAAAAAAAATAGGGATATTTACTGAGATTTTTTGTGTTTTTAAATGGAAATAGTTGATTTAAAAGAATTTGAACATTATTTTAAAAGTGATATTTTAAAAAAGGGTTTACGTATTTGTAAAAACGATAAGGTTAATTTATTTGAAAAAAAAGCGCCTAATTTTTATAAATTTTATGTGGAAGATAAACACATATTTGAAATTACTTTAACAAAAAAAGGTAGAAAAATAAGTAATTATTATTGTACGTGTAATAATTTAAAAGATACATGTGAGCATTTGTGCGCGGTATTTTTTTATTTAGAAAAAGATGTTTTAGGAATTTCGATTAAAGAAAAAAAGAGAAGTGTAAAACCAATTATTGGGAAAAATAATAAACCCAATTTTAAAAATTATTTATACGGTATTGAATATACCGAACTACTTGATTTTATTGATAAAGAGTGCGCGTATAATGACTTATTAAAATTACAAATTACAACACATTTTAATGAACTATCTAAACTATCTGTTTTTGAAAATTATTGTAATAAACTTAAAATTATTTTTTGGAATTATTTGGAAATTGGTAAAATAAATGATAAACAATTAAATGTTGTATTAAAAAAAATAACAGACTTTAAACCAGAATTAGTTGCTACAAATAATAGCAATTTATATTTTTATAATTTAGCGTTAATTAGTGAATTGCCCCAACTTTTTAAATTAAAATCTAACAACGAGGGCTATTATGCTTTGATTTTTGAAGCGATACATTACGTAAATACTTATTTTATAAATACTTTAACTATAAATGAAATTGAGTCTTTAAAATATACTTCCTTAAGATTAATAAAAAACAGTAAATATTTTAATATAGAATTAAGCGCTGAAATTATTAAGAAAACCATTTTTTTAACTACTAATACAAACGAATTATTAAAATTAAAAACTGCTATAGCTAAATTAAAAAATAGTGTTTATTTTTTATCGTCGCTTAATAATATAGAGATTTTAAAACAATATATAGCTATAAAATGTAGTAAACTAACAAATATTCCAATTATAAAAGTTGACGATAAGGTTTTAACCGAACATACTGTTGCGACTGCTGAATTACTATTAAATGAAGGTAAAATTAAAGCAGGATTTATACTATTAGAAAACTTATTTAAAGAGTTAGAAGAAAAAAACGATACTAAAATTATTAGTGTACTAAATTATATTATTAAAACTTCAGAAAAGTGTAAACAAGAAAAAATAGAGCTTAGGTTTTTACAAAATTTATTAGTTTATGATTTAGAAGTTAAACCCGAAATAGTAAAAAAAATAAAAGCATTAGTTAACGAAACCGACTTTAATAAAACCGTTGATGGTGTAATTATTAGACTAAAAGAGAAAAATAGTGTTAACTCTGTTTCTAAAATAATTAACTTATTAAATTATTGTGACAGATTAAACGATATTATTAGTGAATTAAAATTACAACACAATCAATTTACATTATTACATACAATTGCGCTAAAAAACTTACCAAATTACAGTATAGATTTATTAAATGTTTACGCTGTGCATTTTACAAGAGCTATTCAAGATGCTAAATATGATTTTATAAAAGAATCTATTTTTAAATCGGCAACTAAGTATATAAATGCTTTAATACCTAATGCCAAGATTTATTTAATTGAACAAATTTTAAAATCTATCCCTAAGACTAACAACATACATCAACAAATTAAAAAAACGTATCCTACAGTAAATTAGATATCAATTTTTTCTACTCTTAACTGATGTCTGCCACCTTCAAATTGTTCCAATAAAAAAATTGAAACACATTTTTGTGCTTCTTCAACGCTTATAAAACGGGCAGGTAATACTAATATATTAGCATTGTTATGCTTTCGGGCAAGTTTCGCAATTTCTTCGTTCCAACACAAAGCTGCGCGAATACCTTTATGTTTATTAGCACTCATATTAATACCATTACCGCTACCACACATTAAAATTCCAAATGTTACTTCGTTATTTAAAACAGCAGTTGCCACACTATGACCATAATCAGGATAATCAGCTCTATCTTCACTAAAACATCCTTTATCGTTAATTGTTACATCTTTATTACTTAAAAACTCTATTAATTGTTGCTTTAATCCAAATCCTGCATGGTCACTTCCAATCGCTATTTTAATACTCATTTATTTTATATTTTAATTAAACTATATTTTAATGTTTAAAAGTAGTAATAAACGTTAATTAACACTCAAAAACTAACTAACTGATTATTAAGCCTTGCAAATAATAGTAATTAACAATTGTAATGTTAATTTAAAAATATATTGTTAATATAATTACAACAGTATTTTAAGCTAATGTTACCAAAAAATTACATTAAGCAATTTTGTGTTAATTGCAAGTAAACTTATTATTATCTGCTAAAATTTGTAAGCATAAAACTAGCTGTATTAACATGGTAAAATTTAGATTATTATTAACACTCATAACAATTAACAAGTGTTAATTAAATTTGTAATTACTAATAATCAACTACTTAAATTTGTAAATTTGTGTATTAGTTGTTAATAGCAATTTATAAGTTAAAAATACTAATTTAAAATAACTTTTAATTAACAGTATTAACAGCCTATATATACTAATACATATTTTAATTTTTAAAAATAATATATATGTTATTACAAAAAGGATACTTAGAAGTTGAGGTAGATCCGGCACTTGATTTAGTAAAAGAAATAAACTATCTTAAAAAAGAAAAGCATGCAGTCATCCTCGCACACTATTACCAAAACCCTGATATACAGGATATTGCCGACTATATTGGAGATAGTTTAGGACTGGCACAACAAGCCGAAAAAACCGAAGCGGACATCATTTTATTTGCCGGCGTACATTTTATGGCCGAAACTGCAAAAATATTAAATCCAACTAAAAAAGTATTAATTCCCGATTTAAAAGCAGGTTGTAGTTTAGCAGATAGTTGCCCACCACAAAAATTTAGAGAATTTAAGGCTCTACACCCTAACCACGTTGTGTTAACATACATTAACTGTACGGCAGATATAAAAGCACTTAGCGACGTTATTGTAACGAGTACAAATGCTGTTCAAATTGTAGAATCATTTCCACAAGACCAACTAATTATTTTTGCTCCCGATAAAAACTTAGGAGCTTACATAAATAAAAAAACCGGACGAAATATGGTGTTATGGGATGGCGCCTGTATGGTACACGAAATTTTTAGTTTAGAAAAATTAATAAAACTAAAAGTTCAAAATCCTGATGCAAAAATAATAGCACATCCTGAATGCGAAGCTCCTTTGTTAGAACACGCTGATTTTATTGGAAGCACCACAGCTTTATTAAATTTTACAAAAAAAGCTGAGAATGGAAACGAATTTATTGTAGTTACCGAAACGGGTATTTTACATCAAATGCAAAAAAGTAGCCCAACTAAAACGTTTATACCAGCACCGCCCAATAATAATTGCGCTTGTAACGATTGCCCTTATATGAAATTAAACACATTAGAAAAAATTTATATAGCTTTAAAATACGAGCAACCTGAATTATTAATGGATGCTGATTTAATTGCAAAAGCAAAATTACCCATTGTAAAAATGTTAGAGTTGAGTGCTAGGTTTGGATTGTAATAAAATTTTCAAGGTTTATTTAACTAATTTTTTTTGTAAAATAGCTGTATTTTTTATAACTTTACTTAATGGGATTAATATACACAAACATAACCTTATATAACCCTATTGATACAAATTTAAAATCAATGGATGTTAAATGTTTAGTTGATACAGGTATAAATTTTTTATGTATACCGAAACACGTTGCTTTTCAATTAAATTTAAAAGTATTAGAAATTAGAGAAGTAAAAATTGCAGATGGTTACAAAAGGTCGTGTAATTATGTTGAACCAGTAAAAGTTAATTTTGATAATAGAATGTGTTTTTCGGATGCTATAATTTTTGGCCAAGAAATAATATTAGGATCAATACCGGTAAGCGATATTAATTCTAAAAAAATAAAAATACCTTCATATAATTTAGCATAGTTTTATTGAAAAAACTTTTTTACATATTTATCTTACTTCTTACAACTTATAACTTAAAACTTATTTGCCAAACCACAAACCCAAACGGCTATAATAAATTTTTTTACGAAAATGGTACCATAAGCAGCGAAGGAACTATGCGCAATGGTAAACCTGATGGTTATTGGAAAAACTTTCACAAAAACGGTAAATTAAAAATAGAAGGTAATCGTAAAAATTTTCAATTAGACAGCAATTGGAAATTTTATGACGAAAGAGGACGTGTACAAAAATTAGTTACGTATAGCGCGGGTAAAAAAAACGGATTATTAATTCAATACGATACATCTAAAAAAATATTAAGTACCGAAACCTATAGCAACGATATTTTAGAAGGATTTAAACGTAATTTTTATAAAAGTGGTAAAACAAAAAGTATTGTTCCTTTTACAAAAGGCAAACAAGATGGTACGGCTTATGAGTATAGTGAAGATTCTTTAATCACTTCTATAATTATTTATAAAGGCGGTATTTTACAAAGTTTCGAAAAAATAAATCAGAAAGATGCTACTAATAAAAAACAAGGTATTTGGAAAGAGTTTTACGATAATCTTGAAGTAAAAAAAGAACAAAAATTTAACGATGATAGTTTAGACGGTTATGTAAAAGAGTTTGATAAAAAAGGCAATCTTTTATCTACAAAAAAATACAATAATGGTAAACGCATTTTAAAAGCCCCCGAAATTGCTAATGTTGAGGTGTATAAAGAAACCTATGAAGATGGCACTTTAAAATACGAAGGTGTTTACAGCGAGGGCGTACCCATTGGGAGCCATTATAAATACAAACAAAAAATGTATTGTGATAGTAGCATTTTTTTGCGTGACGATACAAGTAGAGTAGCCGTTTATATAAAAAAATTAGTGTGTCGCAATATACCCGTGCCCGATAGTTGTATTGAATATATTGATGGAACATTAGTTGCCAAAGGTGCTTGTGATAGTGTGCGTAACAGAATTGGCTTGTGGACAGAATATCATAATACCGGAGAATTTAAAGGAAAAGGGACTTATAAAGAAGGCAATAGAACAGGAGATTGGGAGTTTTTTTTTACAAACGGTAAACTGGAACAAAAAGGAAAGTTTGATAAAAAAGGCCGTACCCAAGGTGTTTGGAAATGGTATTACGAAAGCGCACAATTAATGCGTGAGGAGTTGTTTGTAAATGGTAAACGCGAAGGAGAATTAAAAGATTATGATGAGAACGGAAAAATAATTTTACAAGGTATTTATGTTGAAAATAAACAAGAAGGTTTATGGGTATACGAAACGCCGGATTACAAAGAAATAGGTAATTATTTAAATGACGAGCCTGATAGTTTATGGCAAAGTTATTACATGCCCGGTAAAATAAAACGTTTTGAAGGGCGTTTTCAAAATGGTGACCCTGTCGGAATCCACACATTGTATTACCTAAATGGAAAAAAAATGTATTCGGGTAATTATGTTAGCGGTATGAAAGACGGCGATTGGAAATATTACGACGAACTTGGCTTTAACTACTTAACAATTACGTTTAAAAGTGATATTGAAATTAAATGGCAGGGCGAAAAAATTAAACCAACCTACGAAGAGGGGCTTCGCACCTACAATATAAAAATAGACGATAATAAAACACAAACTATTAGAAAATAGTATATTTATAGTGTTTATTTAAAATGTCTGCTAATCAAAAAACCGTAAATAGTTCGGTTGATTTAAATACCTTAAATCAATTACCGGTTGCTGTGGTATTATTTGATAATAAAATGGTTTATTTTGTTAATACTTTAGGTATTAAACTATTTAAAATCCCAAAAAAATACCATTCAAATTTTAAAGAACTAAGTATATATAATTTTTTAAACGAAACTTATCACAAAGCCACAAAACAGCTGGCTTTAAAAATTTTAAAAGGCGAACGTTTTCCCGCAAGAGAACTAGAATTTAAAGATTTTAAAAATCAACCTATTTTTATCGAAGCCATTTCTAGCCTTGTAACTTTTAATAATAAAAAAGTAATACAATCTACTTTTTTAGAAATTAACGAGCGTATAAAACAAAAAAACGAAACATTAAAATCAAACCAACTAATAAGTCAAATACAAAAAACCTCAAAAGAATTAATTTTTGAATATGCTTTTTTACCCAAGCCGCAGTTAAAATACATATCTGCGGGTAGCGAAAACATATTAGGCTTTACACAACAACAACTATATAAAAACCCGGCATTATTAAAAAATATGATGCAGGGTGACGATAAAAAACTACATGTTAAAACTAAATCGGATTATTTAAAAGTTAAAAAACAAATAAAAAAAGACACTTTAATTTTAAAATTTAAATTAGTAAACGGAACCGTAAAATGGTTGCAGTCTACGGCAACACCTATACTTGATGTAAAAAAACAAATTATAGGTTTAGTGGGAAAAATAACGGACGTAACCGAGGCTGTAGAAATTAAAAACTTATTAGAAGAAACCAAACAAAAATTTGATTTAATTACTCAAAATGGCAATGATGTTATTTCGTTTTATACCTATTATCCGCTAGAGAAATATTTATACGTTAGTCCTAATATAAAAAAAATATTAGGCTACGATGCAAAAGAATTATTAAACGACCATGAATTTTTTAACAAACGAACCGAAGATTTTTCGGGCGAATTTAAAAAAATAGATAGCTATTTAAGAATTAACCAACGTAAAACCATAATAAAAAACCATTTATACGTTTATAAAACATTAAAAAAAAATAATGAAGAAGTTTGGATTGAAAATAATCTGGCACCGATATTAAACGCAAACGGAAAAATAGCTTTTTATATAAATATTTATAGAGACATAACGTTACAAAAAGAAAAAGAAATCGAACTCGAAAAACAAAAACTTAATTATCAAAAATTGTTAGATGTAACCCCAACCGGCTATTTAATACATAATGACGGCGTTTGTTTATACTGTAACAGTGCTCTTTTAAAAATATTAAAACTAAAAACACATAAACAAATAATTGGAAAATTAGCTACCGAATTTGTGGTTGAGCGACACCGTAAACGCATTTTTGAAAGAATAAAAGAAATTTTATCCGGCATTGATGTAAATAAACCCCTTTATTATCATTTAATTGATGCTAATAAAAAAGAAGTTGAAGTTGAAATTGTTTCCACTACTATTAATTACAAAAATCAATTATGCATAGTGTCGTTAATTAATAACATTTCGCACCAAAAAGAACAAGAGCGGCAAAGACTTACCATTGAGATTACCGAAAAAAACAACAAACTATTACAAGAAGAAATTAAATATCGCGAAAAAATACAAATTTCTCTTACTGAAAAAACAGCGCATCTTACATCAATTCTCGAAAACTCAACTCATTTAATTTGGACGATTAATAAAAACCATCAAACAACATCGTATAACCAAAATTTTAATAAACTTGTTTCAAAAAAATATAAAATTAAATTTAAACAGGGCGATGTAATTTTAGATAAAATTATAAACCCAAAAATAAAAAAAACGTATAAAGATTATTGGTATTCAAAATACCAAACAGCCTTTAATGGAAAAAAAATAGAATTTGAACGAAAAGAAAAACAAAAATCGGGCGAAAGTATTTATCGAAAAATTTTTGTAAACCCTATTTTTAATTCAAAAAATCAGGTTATTGAAATTAGTTGTATTGCACACGATATTACAGACACTAAAATTTACGAACAAAAATTAATAAGCCAATCGGCAAAACTAAATGCTATTTTTGAAAGCGGTTCGCAAGCCTTATGGACGATTAATAGAAACCGCGAAATAACCTCGCATAACAAAAATTACGAAATGGCTGTGTTTAACCTGCATAGTGCAAAACCCATTGTGGGTAAATCTCTTTACTCTAAAGAAGTAGGTTTAAAAAGTAATTTAGATGTTTATGCAACCCTTTGGGACGAGCACTATGCAATAGCGTTTAACGGAAAATCTACCGAATTTATTACCGAACGTTTAAATAAAGACGACTCAAAAGTAATACGGCAAATATATTTACAACCCATATTTAATCAAAATAACGAAGTAGAAGAAGTATCGGGTATAGCACACGATATTACCGATAAAAAACTTTCTGAACAAAAAGCCCTAAATCAGGCCGCAAAATTAAATTCTATTTTTGATAGCAGTAATCATTACATCTGGACAATAGATAACCAACAAAAACTTACATCGTTTAATAAAAATTATTTCGATTTAATTGAAAGCCTTTACAACACTAAACCCTACGTTGGTTTTAGTTTAAACCGCGGCGTGTTAAACAACGATACACACTATAACGAGTTATTAGCCTATCATTATAAAAAAGCGTTTTTAGGCATCTCGTCAACGTTTGAAATAGAAGCATTAGATAAAGAACAAAACAAACTATACTTAGAAGTATTTTTAAATCCCATATTAAACAATAACGAAATAGTTGAAGTAAGTGGAATAGCGCACAATATTACCGACAAAAAAATATCACAACAAAAAATAGAACAATCGTTAAAAGAAAAAGAAATACTTTTAAAAGAAGTGCACCACCGTGTTAAAAATAATATGCAGGTAATAAGCAGTATATTAAATTTACAATCAAGTTACGTTAGCGATGAATATGCCCTTACACTTTTAAAAGAAAGCCAAAACCGTATAAAAACAATGGCTTACATACACGAGAGCTTATACCAAAACAAATCGTTTACATCGGTTAATTTTAGCGATTATATTGAAACTTTAACAAAAAATATTATCCAATCGTATGCCATAAGTTCTCAAAACATACAATTACAGCTAAATTTAAAAAAAACAATATTAAATCTCGATAGCTCAATTCCGGTAGGCTTAATAATAAACGAGTTGGTTACAAACGCCATAAAACACGCTTTTCCTACCAATAAAGCGGGCTTAATAATAATTAATTTGACAACTGAAAATAATATAGTATTTTTAGAAATAAAAGATAACGGACAAGGATTTAATGATGCGGTTGATTTTAAAAACAGCCCATCATTAGGTTTGCAACTTGTAAATACACTAATTAATCAAATTGATGGCGAATTGCAATTTGAAACGGAACGGGATAAAGGAACTAAAATAGTAATTACTTTTAAAATGTAAAAAATGGAAAAATTAAACATTTATATTGTAGAAGACGAAAGCATTGTTGCTAAAGATATTCAAAACAGCCTTGTAAAACTAGGCTACAATGTTGTAGGTATATCTAACAACGGCGTCGAAGCTATTGAAAAAATTACAGAATTACACCCCGATTTAATTTTAATGGATATTATGATTAAGGGCGACCTTACCGGTATTGACGTTAGCGAACGTATAAAAGAAAAACTAAACATACCTGTAGTTTTTTTAACGGCATATGCCGATGAGGGTACTTTAGCTAAAGCAAAAATTACCGAACCTTACGGCTATATTTTAAAACCATTTAAAGAGATTGATTTGCACTCTACCATCGAAATGAGTGTGTATAAACATAAAAAAGATGCCGAATTGTTAAAAGAGCGCGACTTTTTATACTCCTTAGTTGAAAATAAAGACGAAACCGCTAAAGACATTTTATTTGTAAAAGCAAATAGCCGCCTTGTAAAAGTATTGTTAAAAGACATTTATTTTGTTGAAGCCCTAAAAGATTACGTTACCATAAATACCCAGTATGCCCGCTATACCGTACATAGCACAATGAAGGATATTGAAAAAAAATTAGGCGCTGTTGATTTTGCCCGGGTGCATCGCTCGTTTATAGCCCGTTTAGATAAAATTGCAAGCATCGACTCGCAAAACGTTATTTTAGAAAACGATAAAAAAACCATACCTGTTGGCGGTAGCTACCGCGATGAATTAATGACAAAGTTGAATTTATTGTAGCCGACATTAAACACTTACAAACGTTTACAAACGGAAAAGTAGCACATATACGCTAGTTACCAGTAATGCGCCCATCGACATCGGTGGACAAAATACCTAACGTTTTGACAAAGACAAAAGGCACATATAATTTAAAATATCGACAAAAAGACACTTCGACAGACCTCGGAGCGGTTTTTAGTTTTTTCTTTCCTTCCCTCTTTTTGCGCCGTGACAACGGCGCAGTTTGGCTATCGCATATTGCAACCAATTTGTTTGCCGCACAAGCGACACCTTTACCAAAGCAAACAAATCCGTTGCAATCCCCAACGCACTTTTTTGGCTTTTTCAAAGCCACTTTTGGCTATCCCTAAATTAAGCACATTCGCTTTTGCAAAGTACAGGCAAAAACAAATAAGCTTAATTGCTTACGCTCTTTGAAATATGGTTGCCCGCCGACAGCGGGCTTGTTTGCGCATCTCACTCCGTTCAGTCAGAGGCGCTTTGCCTGCGGCAGCAAGGTATTTTTATTTGAATAAATCAGGGATAGAAATCTTAAAGGCTTGCGCTAATGCTCCAATAATTTCTAAAGTTGGGTTATAAGTTCCGCTTTCAATCCGTCTAATGGTCCGGATATCAATATCTACGGCGGCGGCGAGATCGGCTTGAGTAATCATATGTATTTTACGCAAATCTTTTACTTTAGCGCCAAACTGTTCTTTAATATCAACCTTTTTCACTTAGCCAACTTACCAAGTAATAAAAAAAACAATGCGGACTTATATGCCCTAATTGAAAATAAATTGTAATTTTATGCTACAAAAATCAATTCTGGTATTAAATGGAAGCAATTATTTTATTAAACCGTATAGCCGAGAAAGGAGCTATAATAGGTAGGTGCGCTAAGTTATATTTACATGACCAAGAAAAAGCAGACCAATTCATTAAAGAATGCGCCGAACAATGTCATAGGAAAACCGCAAAAAAACTTTGGGGTAAAGAATTAACAAAAGATATAGTAACATACAGCAAAAAATAAATCACTTAATTAATTAACGGCGTTCATTATATTGCATGAACAGCAGATATGTATATTTAAAATAAAATTAACCCCTAAAAAAACAAAACACGATGATTAAAAAACTATTACTCGGAGCATTAAGCCTTTCGGTCTTAAACTCTAAATCGCAAGTAGTCCAAAATGTAGCTTGGCAAGCTATTAAAAGCGACCGTTCAAATATTAGCAATGTGCCGTCGGCAATCGATGCCAGTAACAATGCTTATATTACAGGTTATATGTTTGTTTCGCCAACAAACGTAAATGCAAACACCGTAAAATATGACCAATTTGGCGTAGAACAATGGACTAACAGTTACGATAACGGCGGTTTTGATAATTCTAAAGCAATTGTTATCGATGGCGCAGGCAATTCATACGTTACGGGAGAAAGTGACGGTATTGGAACAGCGCGCGATATTATTACCGTTAAGATTGACCCAAACGGAGTCCAGTTATGGGCAGTTCGTTTTAATGGAGCAACTAACGGTAACGATGTTGGTAATTCTATTGTGCTCGATGGAAGCGGAAATGTTTATATAACGGGTTACACAACAAATATGGCGGGAAATCGTGATTATATTTGCATTAAGTACAATGCGAGCGGTGTTCAGCAATTCGCCGTTACATTTGCAGGAGCAGGAAATCAAAACGATGAAGCCGTAGCAATTGGTTTTAACAACAACCGTTTATATGTTACAGGAACATCAGTAAACGTTGGCGGTAATTCCGACATCGTTACTCTTCGCATTAATCCAAGTACAGGCGCAACCGTTTGGACAAAGTCCGAAAACGGAACAGCAAACAGTAATGATGTTGCTTATGCTTTACTTCCTTACAATAACGATGTTGTAGTTGTTGGTCAATTAAATAATACAACAACAAATAACGATTACGTTACGTCTTATTACAACGGTAATAATGGTAATACAATTTGGACTAAAAAATACGACTTCGTAAATACAAACGGTGGGGCTACCGCCCTCACCGTTGATGCAAGTGGTAATTTTGCAGTTACTGGCGTTGTAGATAATTTAGGACTTTATGAATATCACACAGTACTTTATAATGTTGGTGGAGTTCAACAATGGGTAAACAAAGTGCCAACAAATTTAACGTATGTAAGTGCTAACCCGCAAATAGCGGTCGACCCTATTGCAAATCATTTTTATGTATGCGGTCAAAAGTTAGGTGTAAACTCTGATATTTTTGTGTATCAAATTACGCCAAGCGGAAACAAAACGTGGGAAGAAAAAATTAATGGTACGCAAAACGGACCCGATGCGGCTGTAGATTTAGTTGTTAATTCGTCTGGCGAAATTTTTGTTGCGGCTCAAACATTAAACAATTTGGCTAAGTTCGATTATACAACAATTAAAATTTCGCAAACTCCTGTTTATTTCCCTATTGATTTAAATAACGCTAACGAACTAAATTCAAAAGCACATTATTTTTATCCAAACGTTGGCGAAGTACGTGATTTAAATAATGATGCTGCAAGCGGTGTTTTATTCAGCACAAAAAGTACATATCCTCAGCAATATATTTTATCAAATAATAAAATGGCTTTTTTATTGGCTAAAATGGATACTTCAAAAACAAATTATACGTTTTTAGATAGCTTGTTTAGAGTTGATTTAGAATTTACAAAAAGTAATCCTTTAACAAAACCTTATGCGTTTGAATACAAAACCGATAACGTTTTAAATTATTTTTTAACCTACATAAGTGCAAACCCTATTACAGATAATAAAGGAGCATCACGTATAATGATACCAAATCTTTATCCAAATATTGATTTACATTATTACAGCAACCTTGCAGGACTTAAAATGTATTTTGTGGTTAAACCAGGCGGTAATCCAAACGACATCTTAATGAATTTTAACGGAGCTACAGGCAGTTCACTAAACGGCTCAAATCAATTAACAATCAACACAAGTTTAGGCGATTTTAAATTTGCAAAACCACAGGTTTACAATGTAAATATGTTAATGCAAACACCTGTAGCAACGGGTACAATTGGTTGGGTAAATAACGGTGGTAATAATTATAAATTGGCAACAGGCACTTACAACAACGCACTTCCTTTGGTTATTCAAATCAATCAAGGCAATCTTGCAACGCCGGCAGTAACTTTAAACGTAGGTCACAGCACTTATATAGGTGGCGTTGGTAACGAGGTTATCACAAATTCTAAATTAGATAACTCCGATTACAATCACATCTCTGGTCATACAACATCGGCAAATTTTCCGCCCGGTGTCGGTCCTTGGCTACCATTTCAAGGTAGTAATTTAGGAAATAGAGACGGATTTATTGCACAAGTAAATAACGATTTATATTGGAGAACGTTTGTTGGTGGTGCAGGTGTCGACAAATGTTTAGATATTGAAGTAGATGTAAATACACACGATGTTTATGTTACAGGCATCACAACTTCGAGTGTGTTTCCAATCATGGCAAAAACAGGAGCGTTTAATAAAAGTAATTTTGTTGGTCCGTTAAACTTTAATAACATAACGGGCAATAATAAAGACGATGGTTTTGTATTACAAGTGAGTGGCGATGGCTCAATAAATAAATGGTGTACCTACTACGGTGGTAGCGACTACGATTATTTAAGCGATATTCGTTTTGATGCCAATATGAATTTGTACGTTGTTGGTGCTTCAACATCAACCGATATTCCTGTAGTAGCAACTGGTGGGCAATATTCGCAAGCGTTTAACACAGCACAAAAACTTCAAGACCCGGGCTTTGGGCGAGTGTACGATGCTATTATTATGAAATTTGCAGCAAACACAAATAGTTTAAATTGGGCTACTTATTTTGGTAGCGATTTAAACACAGGCACAACAAATGTTAGCGACGATAATTTTAACGACATAGATTTCGACCCTTCAAATAATATTTATGTAGTTGGTAATTCGGGCGGTATAAATATGCCTTCAAGTTTAAATGCACTCATTCATACAGGTAACACTACAGATGGTATCATCGTTAAATTTAATAGTAACGGTCAATTGTTATTTTCAAAACACACGCAAGGTAACACAGTAAACAATGGCGTTAAAATAAATAATAACAAAGCGTATATGTGCGGTATAACTTCGTTTACAATGAATACAGTTAACTCGGGCGCAAATTATTTTAACGGCGGTTACAACAGTGGTGGCGCATTTAATGGAGGTTTTAACGATGGTACTTATATCATTTACGACCTTAGTTTTAATGCCGTTCACGCTTCTTACCTTGGCGGTGGCGATCACGATGAAGCAACCGATTTACAGTTTGATAAGTTTAACAACATATTTTACATCTGTGGTGGTACAAAAAGTGCAAACTTTCCAAGTGTTACCCCTGCTAATTGTTATTATAGTGCCAACAATGGTAACTACGATTATTTTGTAACTGCTTTTAAAGATGGCTTTACTACTCCTATTTGGAGTACTCAATTAGGCACTGCATTCATTGAGTCCGATTTTGGTAATACTGCCTCAATGGCTGTAACACACATTCCATTTGCGGGTCCGCATAATTTATACTTAACAGGCGTTACAACTTCTACCACAGGCTTTTTAATTCAAGCCCCTAGCGGTGTAGGTGCATACATTCAACCTAATAGTGGCGGTGGCAATCAAGACGCTACCTATACTAAATTTGATATTAATCCTGTTGCTATTATTGGTATAAAAGAATACAATAAAGATGGTAATACCTTTAAAGTATATCCTAACCCAACGGCTAAGTACATTAGTTTACAAGATACCGAGTTAGATAATAAAGAGGTAGAATATAGCGTTTACAATATGTTAGGTCAAAAGGTAATTACAGGCAAATTAACCGAAAACGCTGAAAAAACAATCGACGTTTCAAGTTTAGAGGCAGGTTCTTACATTGTTAATTTTAGCTGTGCATTTAAAAATTTTAATACTAAATTTATAAAAGCAAATTAAACACCTAATCAACATAATTATTCTTTGTTGTTTTCTTAAACAAGGGACTGCCCAAAATTGGTCGGCAGTCCCTTGTTTTTATACTCAAGGTGCTTGTAGAATTACTTTAGACTCTACTCATAACGAAATAAATCTTCACTTCAATTCTTCGCACGAAGTTTGCAATAACTACTTTCGGGGAATTGTTGCTTACAACGGTAGTACATTTCACAATTTAGATATTGGTTTTCAATTAGATGATTATATAAATCTAAACTCTAATAAAACTGCTTATGTATCTGTGCCTTATGGAAACAAAACACTCTTTGGAGGTATTTTTCAAACGGTTGGCTCTAATACATTACAATCGCAAAGCGTTGCACTCTGGGACGGCGTTAAGTGGGACACCTTACCAAACAAACCATTTAAATATACCACATATAAAAATCTAACAGTTAGTAGTTTTTTACGAGATAATGGCAAGCTATGGATTGGGGGAGCTTTTGATACCGCTGGTGGCGTTAAAGTGCAAAACATTTGCACCTTCGATGGCAACACCTACACGCCAATTAGCGTTCCAACTGCATCTAACCTCGGCATAAAACAAATAATCCGTTACAAAAATGCTGTGTATATGTGTGGTTTAATTTTTAACGAGCCTAAAGATAATTACAGTAAAATATTAAAGCGCAATGATAGTGGCATTTGGGATAGTGTTGGTAGAGGCATACGTGGTGGGCTGGGGAGCATACAAAATATGTTAGTGTACAATGATACATTATATTTAGCAGGTTCATTCTCTAAAGCGGACGGCAATGTCGCAAACCATTTAATGAAATACGACGGCAACAAATTATACGATGCAGGGTTTGGCGATTTTTACGATTGGGGCGCAATTTATAAACTGATTAAATACAAAAACAGATTATACGCCTTTGGTAATTTTACGCACGTAGCCAATCAAAAAACTTGCGGTGCGGCCTATTACGAAAATGGTAAATGGACACCCTGTCAAGATAGTATTCTAAATTGGGGCATTAATAGCGCAGAAGTGTTAAACAATGAATTATACATTGGCGGAGGTTTTTATGAAATCAACGGTGATACATCTTTAAAATGGTTTGCGAAATTAAAATGTCCCGATTTCGATAACTGTATCCCTAAAACTTTACCAAACAATAACTTTGGAATTTATCCAAATCCATTCAATAATCAACTTACTATTAATACAACCACAACCGACCCAAGCACTTTAAAAAAATTAGTACTAACAAATATGTTAGGGCAAGTAGTTTACCAAACCGAATTTTACTCAAACAATATTACATTAGACTTACCGCAGTTATTTGGCGGTGCTTACATAGCCGAATTGTATTTAAATAATCAATTTAATTTTCGCGCAAAATTAATTAAAAGAAATTAACTTATATTTGTTTAGCAAACGCATTATGTTTAAAAAGCTATTATTAATAACATTTGTTTCTACTCTTTTCTTTTTCGGTTGCAAAAAAGACCCACTTATAAATACCGCTCCCATAGTTGAAGAGCCAATAAGTCCTTTTGCACTACAAAACGATATTTATCCAAACCCTTGTAAAGGAATATTTACAATAAAAACAAACACTACAGATAGCCAAAATGTAAGCTTGTATAATGTAGTTGGTATTCAAATATTAAACTTAACCATAAACGGAACTACTGCAATTGCAGATAATAGCTTAGTTAATGGTATTTACTATTTACGTATTTCAAGTAAGTATGGAACAAATACAAACAAAATAGTTGTTTCCAAGTAAGTACTCAAACGTAATAGTAAATTTTTTTTGGCGTTTTAACACGCTTTCCGTTCCAATCTTTTTGCAAGAGTCAGGCAAAAAGGATTTACACTTCAATCGTTAACGCAAAATTTAATTAAAAAAAATATTTACTTTGGTTTAATTAAATCCCACCCCCCTGTTATACAAATTCGTACTATTTCATTAGGCAATATCTTATTTAATTTTACGTTACAACAAAAATACATTGCTATGAAAAAATTAATTGTTATTTCATTTCTTTTATCAGCCTTTAATACGTTTTCTCAATCCGACAGTATCAAAAACCAACGTAGGCACGAACTCGGCGCAGATATCACTGGACTTTTGAGCCAGTTTTTTAATCTTAATAATTCAACTAATTATTACGCACCTTCGCCGATTTATTTTATCACATATAGGTATCATCTCAAAAAGTCAAATATTCGGTTTGGCATAGGTGGCACATATTTTAAAAATTCTATGAGTGGTTATAAAGTAAATAGCGAAGAAAAAATATTTTATAACACGTCAACTAATGGCTCTGTTAGAATTGGTTACGAATTCGTAAGTGAACTTTCAAAAAAATGGCAAGCCTTTTACGGTTTAGACTTTCGTCCATCAATTTCAAATAACGACAATCAAGCTCAATTCAGTAATGGTGGTTATATTAATGGCTATAAAAATAAGGCAACAACCTATGGCTTTGCTCCCTTAATTGGGTTTCGCTTTAAAATCAACGATAGGGTAAGCATTACAACAGAAGCAAGTTTTTCTTATAATATTCAAAATTCATCAAGTCAAAAAACATATTTATCTCAAGACCTTTCAACCTATCCTTTCATACCTAACGATAATACAATAAAAACAACAAACATTTCTGCATCATTTAATCAACCATTATTTCTAATATTTATAGTCAACCTTTAAAAAGGGTTATTAGCATTATTTTGTTTTATAAAATATTATTTTTAAATTTATAATACTAACCCCCTAAAAACAAAACGTTATGGCATCACAATCAGAAGTAGGTCACGCAAAAAACTTAGCAAACATTGATAAAGTTATTGACCTTGTTACACAATTTGGAGTTACATATAACCCAACAAATCCGCAAATAACGCTTTCGGGCTTAACAACCTTAAAAACTAATTGCACAACCGATTATAATAATTTCATTACGAAATTTACAACTTACAAAAACGATACTAATGCAAGGCAGTTAGCATTTAAACCGATCGACAAATTAGTTACTGCAATTTTAGATAACGTAAAAACTTTAAATGTACCACAACAAACAATTGACGATTTAAGTGCCATAGTTAAAAAAATTCATGGCGATTCAAGTAACGTACAAGCAACCCCTGTTTTAAATAAAGCAGTTAACCCAAACAACGACCCAACACCTGTAGAAGATCCAAATGTACCCGCACAAATTTCAACATCACAACAAAGTTATGATAGTAACTATGCTAACTTTGATAAAATGATACAACTAATAATTACCGTTCCGGGCTACGCACCAAACGAAGTAAATATTCAAACTGCAACCCTAACGGCACTTGCAACAACTTTAAACACAGCAAACCTAACAGCAATTACCGCAACTAATGCTTACAACTTAGCGCGTAATCAGCGTAACCTTACTTTTTATGCACCACAAACAGGGCTTACGGATATTATGAAAAAAGTAAAATTATATACTCGTCAAATTTACGGTTCACAAAGTTCGCAGTACCATCAAATGACTGCAATTAAATTTGTAAAATTCACAACAAAAAAGAAACCGAAAAAGAAATAAAAAAAATCTCCAATTTAAGAGGTGGGCTTTTCAGCCCACCTCTTTTATTAAACAAAAAATAAAGTTATCACACCAACATTTGCCGTTATCGTACCAACAAACAAAAATATTGTCCCAACAAATGCTGACATCGAATAAATAAATGCTGTTATCGTTACCAAAATAGCTGACTTCGTACCTTTAAACGCCGTTATTGAGTTTTTAAACCCCGTTATCGCTACCGCAAATAAAAACATCGTACCAACAATCGCTGAGATCGAGAAAATAAATGCCGTTATCATTACCAAAATAGCTGACATCACTACCAAAACAGCTGACATTGGTACTTCATTTGTTAAAATTGTTAAAACAAACTAAACTTATCGACCCGTATGTATCGACCTTACCGCAGAAATTAAAAGTATTGCCCTCGCACGTTTGCAAACACATTTAGGCGCTTCTTTTCAATGGTATTAATTTTTTATTGGCGCTAAATAAGTTTGCAAACTTCCGCCCCGCCTAAACGTATCGACCTAATCGTAAAATGCCGCCGCACGAAAAAACTAAAAACCTTTTCCCGCTTTTAAATCTCGGCTGACAATTCTTTTAATCACCCAAAAAAAATATGCAGACACGTAATCAAAACTTAATCTGTGTAGGGCGCACATACTGGTAATCGAGTAGACGGCCTCGCCTGGGTTAACAGACGAGGTGCGCCTCTCACACCACTGTACGTACGGTTCTCGTATACAGCGGTTCATTAAATTGTGGAGCTACTTTTAAGTAATAATCCAGCATCGATTCGTATCCTTTC
>JAYVGH010000128.1:0-16842 GCA_043772435.1 Bacteroidota bacterium | reverse complement strand
AGCCAATATGCCCATTTCAACAAGTGTTCAAATCAATGTATTTGTTTGGGGCATTTTCACCTGTGAATGGAAATAAATTTTTATTAGAAATGCCATTTTACAATACCCAAAGCTTTCAAGTTTTCCTTAATGAGTTTTCAGCATTTGAGCCTAACGAATTTAAAATTATGGTTCTATACAGTGGAGCTTTTCATAAAGCAAAGTCACTAAAAATTCCTAAAAATATTTACCTGGTGTTTTTGCCACCATATAGTCCTGAGTTAAACCCGGCAGAAAAAATGCGGGAAATAATAAAAGCAAATTTTACGGGATGTTTATTCAAAAATTTAGAACAATTATCAGACTTTATTTAAATTCAAGTAAATCAATTAACAGAAAATAGTATTGTTTCTGCTTATTTTTATAATTACATTTTTGAGTATATAAATTAGACTATTTAATATTTGCATTTGTTACTAGCTGCCATTTGCTAAACTTTATGCGCACTAAAAGATAGTAACTCTAGTTTTAATTTACGGTTTAAAATTACTGCAACTGTATAATAAAAAATAATAATTTTATATTTATTAAGTTTCATAATTAATAAATTTGATAATATAATATACTATAAATTAATATTTTATATAATTTATTAAGTTTTTAAAATAAATAAATTAACATACTTTTCTGGTTATTAAAATACTTTAAAAAACTAATGGGCAACAAAAAAAGCCAGTGTTTTAAAGACCGGCATTTGAGTTAGCATAAGACAATTTTTATTTAAGTAGTTACTCTTTAATTATTTTTTTAGTTACAGTACCTTCATTGGTTTGTAGTTGCACAAAGTAAATGCCTACAGGTAGCATATTTAAATCAATACTTGTTTTAGTTGCATTTATATTGTTTTTTGAAAGAATTTTTTGACCAATGTTATTTAGTACTTCTGCCTTTGAAATAATGGCTTGCGAACTTATGTATAATTGGTTTGTGGTGGGATTTGGAAAAATTATCAGTTCAGTTGAATTGCCTTCAAAGTCATTAATACTTGTTATGCTTGCAGTACCTGTACAAATTGTATTTAAGGAATTTGTAAGTGCTGATTGTGAATAAGTAATTGTAGGAGATTTTGATATGTATTGCAAATTATTAGCATTATTAAAAAAAAATTTACTAACGTTATAGTTACTATCAAGTAAATTTGTCGTAACTTTTGAACAAGAAGTTCCAATAAAATTGGTTGACAAATCTGTCTTCATTAAAAATAGGCTATTAATCCCATTATTTAGAGTAGATGTTCCTCCAGAAGTGTAAATATTATTTCCTCTTATTACTGATTTACTGAATGATGTCCATCCATTACCAGAAACAATACCAGACCAGTAATTATTAGATGAGATTAAACCGCCTGTAGTTGGGTTAACAATCATTAGTAAGCCTGAATAGATATCTATATTACCCGTAATCAATAAATTACCATTGGGTAATATATTTATTCCATGATTTGAAATACTCTTCGATCCTGAACCGTAATAAATTTTACTCCACATAGTATTTCCGGCAGAATCCAATCTCATTCCAATAATTTCGTATACATACTGAGATCCAGACCAATAACCTTCATATCCTCCAAATACAGTAACTCCACCATCAGGCATTGCTTTACAAGAAGAACCATATTCAGGTTTAAAATTATTATCAAAATTATACTCCCATAATTTGTTTCCCATTGTATCTGTTTTTATGACAACAATGTTACTAAATCCATTAAAAACATGCGTTTGACCAGTAAAATAATATTGATTAAAAGGGCTATAATCGCAATCAATAAAATTACTAAAGCCTGAAGGAGAGGCTAAATGACGACTCCAAACAACACTATCATTTTGATCTAATTTAGTAAACCAATTAGCTTTTGAATTCCCAGAACAGGTATAGCATGCAATGTACCCACAGGCTATTTTATTACCATTAGGAAGAAGCTTAATGGATTGAAGATGGGCATCTCCATCATTTATGCCTAAAACTCCACCATATCTTTGAGTAACA
Source organism: Bacteroidota bacterium (assembly GCA_043772435.1). Taxonomy (GTDB): domain Bacteria; phylum Bacteroidota; class Bacteroidia; order B-17B0; family Aurantibacillaceae; genus Aurantibacillus. The sequence continues at coordinate 14,817 of JAYVGH010000128.1, read as the reverse complement.
CTGTTAAAAGTGCTATTTGTATTAACAGAGTATATCGAACTTAAATGATTAACATTTGAAAATGAGTTAAAATTATCTTTTAATATAGCTTTATACTTATTATTTTGAATAAAACCGTCAACCAACACTTTTGTACCAAGCGTCGTCGTAATTTTACTCATCCAAATAACATTGCCATTTGTATCAATTTTTGTTATCGCAGGAGTTGAATAATTGGTAGTATTTGAATTACCGTTAATTATAAATGTTTTATCTGAGTTATCAAAGGTTATTCCCCCACCAACAATACCATAAGGGAAATTTAAACTTGAAGGTGTGTCGATAGCTTTTATAAAAGTTGTCAATGTTTGGCTTTTAAACATAAATTGGCTAAAAACTGCTGTAATAAATAATATTTTTTTCATAGTGTCATTTTTATATTTGGTTATTTTTTTTATAATTTATTTAATTAACGTTATCATTCCTGTTTTTTCATAAGTTTTTTTGTTATAAAAAGTACCGCTTAATTTGTAAACATAAATACCGTCTTTTACAACAGCGCCTTTAAAAGTACCATCCCGAGCTTCGTTTTTATTTAAAGTGGTTAATAATTAAATAAATGCCCGAGTTGGCAATATGAACACCTCCCCAAACGAGGTATGGATAATTTATAAAGGCGCTACTTGTTATACATTTGGTTGGATTTAAATTACTATCACATTCTACCAAACCATATCTATGAAGTAATAATATCCTATTTTTATTTTCTGTACACATACTCCAAATTTGAGTATAAGTTAGATTACTTCCATAATTAATATATTTTATAGTGTAGGGAGTTTGAGCAACAGTAACTTTACCAAGCAAAATAAAAATTAACGGAATTGTCTTTAATAATGTATTCATAATTTATTTATAGTTATATTAAGTTTAATAATCTGTTTTATTTAACCTGTAAAATGCCAATTTAATAAAATCACTCTTTAATTATTTTTTTAGTTATAGTTCCTTCATTGGTTTGCAATTGCAAAAAGTAAATTCCTTTCGCAATACTCGTTAAATCAACTGTAGTTATTAAAGCATTAATGTTTTCCTTTACAACAACAACTTTACCCAAATTATTAAAAATTGACAGCCTTTTAATATCAGTTTTATTTTCAATGTTAAGATTTGTTGTAAAGGGGTTTGGAAAAACATTATCAAAGTAATTATCTTGTTTAAAAGAATTAACTAAAGTAGTAATTGGACTTTGACAAACAGTAGTAATTGTAGTTGTTTCCGGAGAATTACATAGTATGATACTTGCTGGAAATTCCGTTCCCTCATTAGAACTACCAATAATATTAATTATATTTAAGTTTATTGAGTTTTTAACATATTTAGCGCTATCGATATTACAATTGCTAGTTATTTCGCCAACTAAGTTTGTTTTGCAAAGAACTGCTTTGGCATCTACATTTGAGGACTCACTATAGGCTTTAAAAGTTCCAGAAGTATAAATACTTGAACCCTTAATAATAGAACTTACAAAATAGTACCCATAATTGCTTAAACTTGATTTATAAATATTTTGCCAAACAATATTTCCATTTAAGTCTAACTCTATAAGTAAACCAGCATTATCAGCTGTTAAATAAGAATAGTCACCCGAATAACCTGTTAATAAAATATTTCCGTCTGGCATTAAATTAATACCATTTATTTGAAGAGGTTTATAATAACCATTTTTAGGCTGGTATTTATATTCCCAAATTATGCTTCCAACATTATTTAACCTTACAACTGATATATTTTGTCCTTGGCTTCTACCCGCAACAATTATGTCTTGATTTGCCAGTACCTTTATGACATAACCCTCGTCGTACTGATAAGGGTTATTCAAAATTTTGTTCCAAATAATACTTCCATTAAGATCCGTTTTTATAACTTGCATTGCCGAAAACCCATCATTACTAAAGTTTGACGCACTCGTAATAAAATAAACACTGTTATTTAATGTATCAACATCTACTTGATTTCTTGGCAAATAATAATTCCAAACCATTACTTCACCATTTATTACTTTTCCCCATATAAAATTATTGTTTGAATCAAACTTCATAATCATACATCCATTTTTGTTGCCTGCAATTGAACAAAATCCAATAGCAAATTTTACTCCATTATTCAAAGTTTTAACTCCAGTTATTTGAATATTTGTCGAAACTCCACCATATATATTTGCTATTATTTTTTTTTGATTAGATATACTATTAATATTAGAAGTTAGCAGATTAAAGATATTTGCCTCGCAATCACTTGCTGCTCCTCCACCATTGGAGGAGTTATTAAAAACCGATATTATATTATTATTCTTAGTAACAATACCACCAGATGCCACAACGTTAGTAGGAGTATAAATTGATCTATTTGTAGTAAATCCATTTGTATCTAAAACTAGTAATTGTTGCTCTACAAGTCCCCCACTCACACCAAGTACAGAATAATAGATATTCTTTGTAACATCATCGTAAACTATATTGATTCCAAAAGTAACAGGGCTACAACTTATAGAACAATAATCGGCTAAATAATGTTTTATAAAACTATTTGGCTGCGCACAAATATTAATTGTCAAAAGAGACATTATAACAAGTAAAAGTTTATTTTTTTTCATATCATTTATTTTTTTATTGTTAATGTTTATTTAATCACTGTTATCATTCCCGTTTTCTCGTAAGTTTTTTTGTTATAAAAAGTACCGCTTAGTTTGTAAACATAAATATCGTCTTTTACAACTGCACCTTTAAACGTACCGTTCCAAGCTTCGCCTATATTATTTAATGTTGCAAGTAATTGGCCCCAACGGTCAAAAATCGAACATTTTACTTTTTCTAAACAATCACCAACTATAAACCAATTATCATTTAAACCGTCGCCATTTGGTGTAAAGCTGTTTGGCATGTACACTATGTTTTCGTATAATTTGTCGGTATAAATAGTTTTATTCATTGTAGTAGTACAGCCAAATATGTTAGTTACTGTTAACTGTATGTTTTCGTTTTTATTTAAACCCAATGTATAATTAATAGCATCGGCATTTGAATAAAAATTACCGTTAACAAACCAATCTACTGTTTTTACATTGTTATCAAAATTTCCTTTTATAAAAAAGTTATACGAACAATCTTTTAAAACTGAGTCAATATAAAACGAAGCTACAGAAACCGGGTTTACTGTAACTGGAATGTATTTTACAGTACTACAGCCAGTATTATTTGACCCACTTACAACCAAAGTACCTGTTGCAGTAGGAATTAACTCAATTTCATTTGTATATTGATTTGTACTCCAAACATAATTAGTAGCGCCACTAGCAGTTAAATTAATTTTTTCGCCTGCACACACTGTAGTATTACCTATTACATTTAATACAGGTATAGCTACAACTGTTACATTATAAATTGCAGTGCTTTTACATCCTGCAGTATTTGCTCCAATAACAGAATACGTTGTGTTAACTAGTGGTGTTAGTGAAATAGAATTTCCTGATGCGTTCGTACTCCAGGTATAAGTATTGGCGCCATTGGCATTTAAGGTAGTTGATTGGCTTTGGCAAACCAAAGGGTTACCTGTAATTGTTACAATTGGGTTTTGATTTACCGTTACAACAAATGTTGCTGTTCCTTGGCAACCCGTGTTAACATTAGTTCCGGTAACAGTAAATGTTGAATTATAACTTGGATTGTTTGTTATAGAAGCGCTTGTTTGAAACGTATTCCAAGCATAGCTATTTGCACCGCTTGCAGTTAAACTTACAGTTTGCAATGCACAAATGTTATTATTACCATTAATTGTTACAACCGGCAAAGGATTTACCGTAACCTGTGTGTTTGCACTATTACTACAACCTGTTAAAGTATTTGTACCAACAACACTATAAGCAGTTGACGCAGTTGGGTTAATAGTAATTGAATTACTATTACTGCTTGTATTCCATACATAAGTATTTGCACCGCCTGCTACAAGTGTTGTAGATTGTAAATTACAAATTGTATTATTTCCTGAAATAACAATAGTTGGCAAAGCATTTACAATTACTGTTTTTATAGCTGTTGCTGTACAACCAGTTACACTATTAACACCAATAACCGAATAAGTTGAAGTAGCACCCGGATTTAAACTAATTGAAGTAGTAGTTACACCTGTATTCCACAAATAAGTGGTAGCTCCGTTTGCTTGTAATATAGTGTTTTGTCCATTACAAATTGTTGTATTACCCGTAACACTTAATACGGGATTTGCATTTACAGATACCGTATAAACAGCATTATTGGTACAATTGGTTACAGCGTTTGTGCCAACTACAGAATACGTTGTAGTTACTGATGGGGTAATAGTAATTGAAGTGGAATTTGAACTTGTGATCCATACATAAGAACTTGCACCGCCTGCATTTAAGCTGGTTGATTGTCCGTTACAAATAACAGAATTACCCGTAATTGAAACTGTTGGTTTTGGATTTACCGTAACAGAATACACCGCAGTATTGGTGCAACTTGAACCGGAATTAGAACCCAAAACGGTATATGTAATATTTGCAGTTGGCGTTACAATTATATTAGTTCCTGTAGCTACGCCAGATGACCAGGTGTAACTTAAAGCTCCGGTTGCAGATAAATTTAATAAACCGCCTAAACACATCGGGTTACTTCCTGTAGCTGAAATAGAAGGATTTGGAACGGATGAAACAATAGCATTTATAGTTCCGTTTGAAACACACCCTGAAGCGCTTGTTAAACTAACAGTATAAATTCCGGAATTACCGGTTTGTACATTACTAACTGTTGGATTTTGTGTGTTGCTATTAAAGCCCGAAGGGCCTGTCCAGGTGCAAGTACCGGCACCAACAATTGCTAAAGATAAAGTAGCGCCTGTACATAAAGGGGAATTACTGGTTGGTGTAATAGTTGGGTTTGGATTAACAACAATAACTTTTTTAATACTATCAACGCCAACACAATTAGCAACTTTTAATTGAACAGTAAATGTTCCTGCAGCCGTAAACGAAATTGATGATTGGTTTTGAAGATAAGGATTTAAAATATTGTTTGCAGTGCTTGTCCATGTCCAAGAGTTTGGGGCGTTTAACGATTGGTCGGTTAATGAAATAGTTTGATTGGCACAAATAGGTGTTTGCGGCGTAAACGAAGCGGTAGGTTTTCCACATATCACGGTTTGTGTAGTAATAACAGATTGGGAAGTGAAATTATTTGCAATATTAAAACCGGTAGGTGTTACATTATTTACATTAAAAATCGTATAATTTTCGGCAAGCTTAACAAAACCGCCATTGGTAACATTACAATTAGCTGAATTAAATGTCCCATCTAATTTTGTTTTTACTAAATATAATTGGTAACCCGTACCACCTGTATTTCCAAAATCTCTAGCTCCGGCAGTAAAAATTGAGTTATTAAAAAATACTGAATTGATGAAATGATCATTGTCTACCGAACCATACGCTTTTTGCCAAATAATATTCCCACTTAAATCTACTTCCATTAATAAACCGTCTAATCCTCCTGATCCAAAACTATTTGTGTAGCCGGTAAGTAATAAATTACCATTGGGCAACGTATTTACATTTCTTATAACATTTTGTGTATTTGTAGCTTGATATTTACAACTGGTAATTAAATTGCCTGCCGAACTAAGTTTTATAAATGAAATTTCTTGATTTGCTGAAGAGTTGTTAGTTGTATTAGCAATAATTACAACATCTTGGTTAGATAATACTTTAACGCACCAGCCAACATCGGTAGCAGGTGTAGCAATGTTTTTTATCCATAATGTGTTACCGTTAACGTCGGTTTTTATTACATGAATATCGGTTGAACCGGTTTGAGAAAATGAAATATTTTGACCAACAAAATAACAATCTAAATTTATTGGGTCAAAATCACAACCCCAGCCATTTTCCCAATATGAATCATTCTGACCACTATATTTACTCCAAATTACAGTACCTGTTTGGTTTAATTTGCAATACAAAATATCTTTAAAATGATTAGTTACAGGGCCATAGCCTGTTGCTAAAATATCGCCGTTTGGCATACGCTTAGACGTTACTAGATGCGCATCAACCACCGATGATGCGTTTGTATTAACCCCTGTACTTGAAACCAAAGTACCGCTACCATTATAATTTAAAATGGATGTAATAAAACCACCGGCACTCGAGCCTGTTGTTCTATTCATTACCGAAAAACCACCGTTATAATAAGTACCACTTGCACCATAAGAACTACCTTGAGGGCTTGTGTATTTTGCCCATAAAACATTACCACAGGTATCCACTTTTATTAACCCTGCAGGGGCTGTACTCCCATCATGTTGATCTGCCTGAATAAAAATTGAACTAGTTATTGGGTCATAACCAACTGCATTAGCATACCAACCCGGGTAAGAAGCATTACCGGAAGACTGTATATATTTTTGAAACGTTTGGGCTGAACCAATTGTTACTGCAAATGCTACAAGGATGGATGTTATAATAGTTTTCATGATTTCAGTATTTTATAGTACAAATTTAAAGCAAGATGATAGAAAAATAAAAAAAAAAATAATAACATATTAAGTTTCTAAATTATTTTATTTAAATATTTTTTATTGTATTTATTGTGAATTATAAGTAAATTATTAAGTTTTATTATTTTGTGATTGAGTGAGTCAGTGGAATTATTGATTGAATATTCCTCCATTTTTTTAGTAAAAATTAGTATTATCAACAAATAATTCATGAATTAGTCTCACAAGTATTTGTTATTCGTAAAAGGAAGAATTTATTTTGCTGAAAGATTTTTCCTATCGTCTAAATGACTCATTAGATTAAATATATTTGTAACTGGTATTAAGACTACCATCGTATGTACTATCAAAATTTTGAAATTTATTAATAATTAAAAGGTATTTAATAAATTAAAAAAGCCACCCTTATAATAAGGTTGGCTTTTAAATTTACGCATTCAACTATAAGCAATACTGTTAACTATGTTTTTAATTAACTAATGTTATAGTACCTAACAATTGCTTGCTTTTGCCCGCTTTATTAACGTAACTGATTTTATAATTATAAACATCGTTTTTCATTACATCACCACCGGCATTTTTAAACGTTCCGTTCCAGCCTGTATTAAAATCTTTGCTTTCTAAAATAATAGCTCCCCAACGGTCGTAAATTTGTAATAAATATTTATTTACTACCGAACCTTTAGGCGAAAACACATCGTTGTTTCCGTCACCGTTTGGCGTAAAGGCATTTGGCACATATAAAGCGGTTTCATCCTCAACAGTAATAATTTTACTAATAGAATCTGAACAACCATTTTCGGTTTGAACAATTAACGTGGTTAAGTATTTACCCATATCTACAAAACTAAAATTTGGATTTTGAGTTGTAGAAGTTTGACTACCATCACTTTTAAAATCCCATATCCAGCTGGTAACATTTGCACCTGTTGATGTTTCGCTAAAGTTTACTAACGGGTTATAAATAGAAGGATTTTCGGGATTAAACGAGAAGTTGGCAATTGGTTTTAAATACACCTCTATTTTTGTACTATCCATTGCTGTACATCCATTATTGGCTTTAACCTGACTTTTAATATAATATACACCTGCCTTATCAAAACATTTATTTAATATGGCGGAATTACTATTATTTGGAACGTTTTGATTTATTATAGTCCAAGCAATTATGTTATTACTTGCGTTGCTTTGCGCAGTAAACGTGTTACACAGCGGCGCACAACCACTAGCTTTAGCTTTTAAAATACTAATAGTAGGATTAGGATTAACCATAATTGCTATAGTGGTGGCTGAAGAACAGCCATTTACACTTGTTGCTGTAACAGTATAAGTTCCAGAGTTTGAAATAGTAGCATTATTTAATATTGGACTGGAAATTACGGCACCAAAATTATTTGGGCCAGACCATAAATAGGTGTTACCTCCATTTGCTATAAATTTAACAACTTCATTTTCGCAAACAGTTGATTTTGCAACTTGAATAGTTACTATTGGCAAAGGGTTTACAATTATTACAATAGTGGCTGAACTTGAACAACTGCTTAAATTAGCGCCATGTACAACAAGAATAGTATTTGTAGTAGGTGAATAAATAAAGTTGTTTTGATTAGATCCATTACTCCATGTATATGTATTTGCACCAGTAACAGAAATATTTAACGACTGCCCAACACAAATACTTTGATTTGGATTAACAACCATTATTGGGCTTGGGGTTATTGTTACTGAATATACTGCAGAGTTTGAACATCCGGTTAAGGTATTTGTTCCGATTACAGTGTATGTTGTATTTGCACTCGGATTTACTATAATAGGATTTGATACTGAGCCGTTACTCCACGAATACGTATTGGCGCCACTTGCTGTTAAAGTAGTACTTTGACCTGAACAGATAGAAGCGTTTCCTGAAATATTAACAGTTGGGCTAGGTAATACAATTACATTTGAAGCAGCAGTGTTTGAGCATGAAATTATAGGGCCTGATGTATTATAACTCGAAACAAAAACATTATTAATTGTACCAATAACTGAATACGTAGTATTAATTGAAGGACTTACCACTAAAGGATTACCATTAAAACCTGTATTCCAACTATAATTTGTAGGTAAATACGTAATGGTATTGGATGCTGTTAAAATTGCTGGGTTACCCATACAAATAGATGCAGAATTAACTGAAATATTTGGTGTAGGATAAATGGTTACAGTAACAGGTACTAAAGTACTTGGTGGTATGGCAGGATGTGGCACACAAGGGCACGCCGGTAAACCCGGTAAACCTGCATAAAATACAATTGTTGTTGGAACAGAGGTTGTATTTGTTAATATTTGAGTATACAAATGCCCCACTCCAAGTAACGGACCTCCTAAAGCCGAAGCATACCATAAAACACCTAATGTATCTGGTGCAACACCCGCATCACAACCCGTAGCCGGAATTCCTGGTGTTAAAGGTACAAGAAGTTTTAATTTTTTACCGCTACAAACAGCACTGTCCCTAACAATTGGAGGGGTTACAGTTGGAGTAGGCAATGGTATGTTTCGAATTAATATATAAGCATCGTCTTGTCCAGAGGAAGTAACTGTTAATGGTGAAAATGCTGTGCCTTGAAATGCGTTAGCCATATTTAAAACTTTAATTCTATTAGAAGATGAACCAATTATTGCATAGTCTATACTTGTGCTAAAATCATCTAAAGTACCGCCATATACTCCTCCTTCTCCTCTATAACAAAATTTATAACAGTATTTGCCGTAAAACGCATCGTAACCACCATGATTTGTAAAGTTAGAAATACCCGGTAATGGTTCTAAGTTTATTGTTGGAGATTTAGTATAGCCTGTAATCCATAAACGGTCTGATACTGGGCAACGATCAATTCTAATATCCGTTGCTACATCATCATCACTTCCACCGGTTGTTTTACTTAAAATATAATTACCGTTAAAATCAAATTTCGACATAAAAATATCCGAATTACCAACTGATGTAGAAGAAGTTCCCACGCTACCAACATTAAAATTAGATGTACCTTTAAAACTACCCGTCCAAAAAACTAAATTTTGAGTATTATCTATTGCTAAGGCTTGTCCAAAATCATCTTGGCTGCCACCTGCTGTTTTAACCCATACAAAATTTCCTGCAGGATCATATTTTAAAAGACAAGCATCATACCCGCCAACAGGGGTTCTATTTGCAACGCCTGCACCTCCGTCAAAATCAGTTGTACCGCTGTAATAACCAACTGCGTATAAATTACCGGCAGCATCATTCTCAAAATCTGTCATCCAATGCCAAGTACTATAAGTTTGTAATGGTTTTGCCCATACAAAGTTACCGGCACTTGTGTATTTTGCAATTACAAAATTCCAGGGGGCAGAAATTGCAATGTTTGCAACACCCGGACCCGGATCGTAATCAATACCTACAGTTGAACCCATAACACCAAAATAAACATTACCTAAAGCATCAACACTTAAACATGCCCCGTGATCGTTATTTTGACTTGCTACATTTTTTGCCCAAATATAATTTCCGTTTAGATCATACTTTGCAAAAAAGGCATCAATATTTCCTCTTGTAGTAAGCATAGCAACTCCAGCACCCGGATCAAAATCAGCTGATTGCATGCCATAAGCAAAATCCCCACAAATATGAACATTGTTAGAAGCATCAAGTTTCAAATCACGGCCATAATCATCGCTGGCTGTACCAATTTGTTTTGCCCATAAATAATTACCGTTTGCATCATATTTCGCAAAAAAAATGTCGGCGCCACCAATACTTGTTAGGTTGGCAACTCCTACTCCGGGATCAAAATCCACAGTGCTTTCAAACCAACCAACCACGTAAGAATTTCCAAAAGCATCCATTCTCATTTTACTAATATTTTCATTTCCAAAACCTCCTACTTTTTTAGAAAAAGAAAAGGGGGTTTGAGAGAACATAAAGGAATTAAGTGCAATTAATGCAGCAATAATAATTTTTGAAGTTTGTTTTTTTGTTTTCATAGTATTTGAATTTTTCTTATTAATACGTCTTTTTTACAACACAAATTTAGAGGAGGATAACTACTAAATTGATTAAATAAAAACAATAAATTAAGTTTCTAAATACATATTTATTGTATAATTTATTATATTTGTTGACTAAATTAATAATATTATTAAATTTTATAATTTTAAGATTGAGTGAATGTGATTAAACACTTATTAAAAACAGTTTAATATATTTTAGTAATACACATGGAAAACAAACAAAATATTAATTTAGAAGAATTGGTTGACACCCTTGAGCCGAAGGAAAAACGTTATGTATCGGTATATTTAAGTCAGTATAAAACTGAGAAAAATATATATTTAAAACTATTTACGTTATTAACACATCCTTCAAAAAAACTGAATAAAGAAATAGAATTAGAGGATTTATCTAATAATTTACCGGTTTTAAAAGTACAATTGTATTGGAAAATTTTAAAAGGCTTGCAATTATTTCATTCAGAAAGTAATCATGAAGTTAAAAAAAACAATCTATTATCTCAGTTTAGAATTGTTGCCAATAAGGGCTTACCTCATCAAGCATTAAAAATATTAGAACATGTAAAGGAGTTATGTGAAAAGCATCATTTTAATGAAGATTTGTTTTATATATACCGTGAAGAATTAAAATTATTAATTGAGAAAAATAATTACGACCAGGGAGAAGATTTACTTTCATCATTTAATAGGCAATCGTTAAATAATTTAAAAAGGATTAGGCAATTTAATACTCTTTTAAAAATATATTATCAAAATAAATTAACTGTTAACTTTTACCGCAAAACAGTTGATGTTGAAGCGATTCGGGTAATAAACTCGTTTGTATTAAAACATTCAGAAGAAGAAATTTTATCAATTGGTGCCTTATTTTTGTACCATTTAAATATGGGAATTACCATGCTACTTATTAACAATGAAAATAAAGCGATAGAGCATTTTTTAAGCACCTTTGAAATACTTTTTGAAAATGAATCTTCTGCAAATTATTTTTCTATTAATTATTCGGATATTTTAGAAATAACTTTAGAGTGTTTTGTTTTAGAAGGTAATTATAACCGGTTTGAAAAATGGCTAAAAAAAGCAAATAGTTATTTTAATAGTAACGCAAATAAATATTTAAAATTTGAAGCATTTAGCTTAGAAATGCAATGCCAATTATATTGGCGCAAAAACAATTTAGATACTTTACTTACTACTTACAAAAAATATATAGAATTTAGTTTAAAGCATAAATTAAATAACCATTTTCAATGTCAATTACACATTATAAGATATTATTTAGGTAAAGGCGAATTTAATAAAGCACTTTTATCTATAGACGATGTTTTTAAAGAAAAAAATAATTCCTTTAAACCCGAGGTTCAATTGGCACTTAAACTTGCTCGTTTACTTTTAATTTTATTTAAACAAGAGTTTTTTGAGTTAACAACAGAAATTACAAGCACGGCATATTTTTTTAAAAAATTAAACTTAAAAAGTAATTTTTATGAAGATTTAATTCATATCCTAAAAATATCTTTAAAAAATGAACGTAAAAATGTTTTAATTAAGAAAATATTCCAAACATTTAAAATAGAATTAAATAAAATTTTAGATTCGACCGACTATACTGTCAATATTTCTAAAAGCATTGATTTTAAAGTATTTATAAAGTAATATTTTAATAATGTAATATTTACCGCTACATTTAAAAATAATTATAAATTTATAGTATAAAAATAAATTAAAATTCTTTGTATATAATTATGGAAAAATTTTATCTTCAAAAAACTAGTTTTTCGCCTGAAATTATATTAGACCCCAATGCCAATTTATTTAAAATTGTCGGCGAGTCCAGACCCGAAAACGTGCCTAAATTTTATGCTCCCGTTTTTAAATGGTTCGAATCTTATTTAGCTGAAACCTCAGGAGAAAAAGATCGTCAAATAAATTTACAATTTAACTACGACTATTTTAATTCAACTACCGCTAAAGTAATGCTTGATTTAATTAATTCTATAACAGATTTATCTACTAACAAACTAAAATTAGTTGTTACGTGGTTTTACGAAGGGATGGATGATGATATTTTTGATTCAGGTAAAGAATTAGAGCGACTTACTCAAGTAAAATTTAAATTTATTGAAAAATAATTATTTTATATTTTTTAAAATTTTTTTTGTCTCAATTTTTTTGAATTTTCATTCATTAAAAGCTCAAGTTTTTAAACATATTACAATTGAAGATGGCTTACCTTCGCCAAACGTATACAAAATAATTCAAGATTCTAAAGGCTATTTATGGATGGCAACCTATACTGGAGGCCTCTGTCGTTATGATGGTAAAAAAATTGAAACCTATACAAATAAAGAAGACTTTGCGTCGTACCAAGCCAGAACTATTTTAGAAGAAAAAGATGGTTCTTTATTAGTTGGAACTTCTTTTGGTATTTACAGATTAAAAGATAGAGTGTATTCAAAAATAAATTTAGACACACTTCGTTACCAAGTAACTGATATTTTAAGAATTGATACCAATCATTTATTTATTTCGACCACAATTTGCGTAATTGAAATTAAAGATAGTGTAAGAACATACCATGCTGTTAATTTAAAAAAATATAGCAACACTATTATTTTTTTGGGGTTAATAAAAAATAATAAATCTATATATGCGGGATCTAAAAATGGTTTATATAAGTACCAAGAAAAATCTAAAACTTTTGAAAAATTAAATTTAAATTATGAAGGCGATTTTGTAGTAAAACAAGGTATTAGTATAAATGATACATTGATATTAGCAACAAATAAAGGCATTGTTTTTATTTATAATGATAAAATTATAAAGATAATTAATATTGATAATTCGAACTTTATTTCGAATGATATATCGTATGTGTACAAATCAAAATTCACCAACGACTTATGGGTGGGTGGAATAGGCGTTTTATATAAAATGATAAATGATAGAAGTTTTATTAAATATGATGAGACATATGGAATTGACAATTTTCCTATTAATTGCATATTAGAGGATACAGAAGGTAATCTTATCATTTCTTCGAGAGGTAATGGTATTTATATTTTAATTAAAAAATTATTTAAAAATTACACCGAAAAAAACAAATTAATTGATAAAAAAATTATTGCTATTTCTAAACAAAATGATTCAATATTATTTTTATTATCTCCTTCTTTTATTTATAAGTTAAATACTAATACAGATGCCATTTCAATAGTTTCTTATTTTGCAAACATTGTAAAAGAAAAATTTATAAATTTTACAGTAGATAAACAAAATAATTTATGGTTGAATACAATAGATAATAAATTATATCAATATTCAATTTTATCAAATACATGTAAAGAAATAATATTGAATCAACCTTTTCCTAAAATAAATTCATTAACCATTGATTTAATGGACAGATTATATATATGCACTATGAATGGGTTTTACATTTACAAGGATAAGCACCTTTCCTGGCCTGCACTATTTGTTTCAAGTTATTTATTTGAGGACATTTATTGTGACTCAGATTCATCTAAATTCTTTTTCACAGGTACTAATGTTATTAAAATTCAAAAAAATGATACCATCTATTTAAATTCAAATAAAAAACCTTTATATGTTAATTCAATGTCTAAGGATTTTAAAGGGAATTTATGGCTTCAGGCTAGCCAAGGATTACTTCACTATAATATAGTAACTAAAGAATTTACCTTTATTCAAAAAAGAGTTGAATTTAGTACCCTTGGTTTCGAATCAATACATTGTTATCAAAATTACTTAATTGCAGGATCGGCTGATGGGCTATATGTTATAAACATTAAGGATTTTTATGAAAACCGAAAAATTAGATATAAGCATTTCACTAAAAATGATGGAATGATTTCAAGTATCATTGTCTCTAAAAAAAGTTTATTAGATAATAATGGCGTATTTTGGTGTGGTACTATTGAAGGCTTAGTTAAATTAAATTTTTTGAGTAACAGTGAAGCTGTTTTTAATCCAAAATTAATTTTTAGTGATATAGATTTGTTTTATAAACCTTTAAATTGGGAACAAAATGGGTTTGATGCTATTGATAATATTCCGACAAATCTTATTTTAAAGTATTATCAAAATAATATAACTTTTAAATTTGTTGCTATTCATTATGCAAATCCCGAAAAATTAGTTTATTCTTTTCATTTAAAAAATTCAGAAAAAGAACTAGAAATTGAAAATATTACCGGCGAGATAAATTTT
>JAYVGH010000127.1:0-29874 GCA_043772435.1 Bacteroidota bacterium | reverse complement strand
TATGGAACAAATTTTTAAGTTTTTGGTGGAAGATATTAAAGGTTTAGACGGATTAAAACAAAAAATTGACGAAACCTTTATTGAAACCACCCGCCTGCGCTTTAACGAGATGTACAAACAAATGATGTAAGTATTTGCTTATTGTTAAACTAAAAACATCTATGTTATGCCGAACTTAATCGGGCATCTCAGTTCTAAAATAATATTAGTATTGAGAACGTAAATCGAATTTAGGGTGATAATTATTGCTAAGTTTAACAGCGTTAAAGTTAAAACATTAACAAATTATAAGTTTATTATTTTATTTTTTCTTCGTAACTTTACTGTTAAGATGCTTAGAGATTTAGTTTGGACTTTAATAATTATTTGGTTAATTTACCGTTTGGTTGCTATGTTTAAAGGTTCTTCCCCAAAAAAAGTAGCTTTTGGTAAGGATAATAATTCGTATGAATCAAACACGTCTAATCAAACCCATACACAAGCGCATACAGATACAGACATAAAAAAAGCAGTAAAAAAAAGTACCGATAAAGAAGGCGAATACGTTGAGTACGAAGAGGTAAAATAGCTTAGATTTAAAAAGTAATTAATAAAAAACCCAATTAAAATTAATCGGGTTTTTTTAATTTTTGTAATCTATTTTTTTAATGAATCTCTAATTTCCATTAATAATTTTTCTTGTGTTGTAGGCTCGGGTACTTCTACTGGTGGAGGAATTTCTTTCTTCTTCATTTTATTAATGCCTTTTATAATTAAAAACATTACAAAAGCTACCACTATAAAATCAATTGTGGCTGTAATAAAACTACCCCATTGTATTGCTACTTCTTGCACTGCTGGCGTTACAACTGCACCTGCCGCGTCTTTCAGTTCGGTAACTCCTACTTTAATAATAAATTTTTTTTTTGTTAAATCTACCCCGCCCATTAGTAAGCCTACCAATGGCGAAAACATTTTTTCAACAAACGAGCTCACCACTTTTCCAAATGCAGCACCCATTACAAATGCAATAGCAGTATCAATTAAATTTCCTTTTAAAGCAAACTCTTTAAATTCTTTAATCATTCCCATAAAAACTATTTTAAAATTTAGTTTGTGAAACTACTAATTTTTAATTGCTACCTAAAACTTTTAAAAGCTCATCTAACTTAGGAGTTAAGATAATTTCCGTTCTGCGGTTTTTCTTTCTGGCATCAGGTGTTTTGGCCGGGTCTAAAGGGAAAAATTCGCCACGCCCTGCGCTTGTAATACGCTTTGCATCAATTTTAGCGGCATTTAGCATAATTTTAGTAACCGAAGTAGCTCTAATAACACTTAAATCCCAGTTGTCTTTAATTTCGCCTGCTCCTTTCATAGGCACATCGTCTGTATGCCCTTCTACCATAACATTTATATCTGCATTTTGCTCTAAAACTTTTGCAACACTTTTTAATGCTTCCACGCCTTTAGCTTCAACATTTGTTTTTCCGCTTGCAAATAATAAACTTTCATCCATACTTACATATACTTTTCCGTTTTTTTGTGTTATGCTTAAACCCTTGCCCTCAAAAGCTGTAAGGGCATCGCTTAATTTCTTTTTTAAATCAGCTGCCGCTTGATCTTTTTGTTTTATAATGGCTTCTAATTCGTTTACGCGAGTCTCACGTAGCTTTAATTGAGCGGCTAAATCATCCAATTCTTGCTTTTGCTTATTTAATTTGGCTTCCAAAGCTTTTAACTCGTCTTGTTTTTTAAGCAATTGTTCTTGTGTTAATTGTAAATCGCCACTTAACTTCGAATTATCTTTTTCACTACCGCTTAATAATTTATTTAAACGGTCCATCAATTGTTCGTTTAATTGATTTAATTTATCATATTTAGAAGTTAAATTGCGATAATTACTACCAATAATAGTGGTATCGCGTTTTAAGCCAATGTTTTCTTTTTCGTTTTTTACCATTTGCTCTTTTAACTCCGTAATTTTTACTTCATTTTCTTGAGCCGATTTTTTAAGAGTTGCTAATTCCGTTTCGCAGGCTTTTTGTTTAGCGGTGCACTCTTCTAATTTACGAGCCGGTACACAAGCAAAACCAATAAAAGCGGTTACTAACGCTAAGAATATATATTTTTTTATCATAGTTAAATATACACCCTATTTTTTAAATTTATAAATAATTATATAGTGTTTTTAACACACTCATTGTTTACAAAATGCTATATTTGATATGTTAATGTATTTAAAGAAAATAATAGTTTTTATACTTGTTTTATTTGTAATTAGTAAGAGTAATGCTCAAAAAAGCAAAATTGATTCTACCGCCTATTTAAAATTATTTAAACAATACGAAGCATTTGCTAATTCAGATAGGGTAATGGCTATCAAAATAGCAGTGCAAATTGAAAATTTGGCGACAAAAAACAATAATGATTTTTTTATCGCAGACGCTTTATTTAAAAAAGCTAAAATTTTTTACTTTAATGGTGATGTTAATAATTGTAAAATAAACACAATTAAAGTTATTGAATTAGCCATTAAATCAAATAATCAAAAAATTTTACTAAAAGCTTATAATTTAATGGGAGCTACTTACTACAATTTAGCCGATTTTAAAAACGCAGAAATATACTATCTAAAAAAAATAAATTTGGCTAAACAATGTAAAGATACATTAGCAGAGATGAATACTTATTATAATATAGGTTTGATATATATGCAACAAAGTAATTTTATAAAGTCGGCCGATTATAATTTTATTGCTTTAAATTATTTTAAACGTATTCACGATACTTCTAATATTTTAAGCTCTTTACAATCTATTGGTTATACCTATATGAATTTACAAGATGTACCTACTTCTTTAAAATTTTATAATGAAGCCTTCGCATTATTTAAAACCTATAAAGATAATTACCAATTAGCCGGATTATTAATTGATATTTCTACAGCTTATAAAACACAAAAAAAAATTGATAGTTCATTTTATTATTTAGATCAATCTTTAAAAATTTCTTCTAAAGAGAAAGATAATTTTCATTTTGCCATTGCTACCGATGCAAAATCACAACTTTATTTAGATAATAAAAATTATTATCAGGCATTAATACTTGCTAGAGAAGCTTTAAAAATTAATCAGCAGTCTCAATTACAATTTGCTATTTGTCAAAATATTTCTAGGATTTCGATTATTTATACACAGCTAAAATTATACGATAGTGCATTAGTTTATGCTAAAGAAGGTTTTAGACTAGCGTTTTTGATAAAAAACACTCTAATAGAAAAGGAATGCGCTCAAAATTTATCCCTTATTTATGAATACAAAAATAAATCTGATAGCGCTTTAAGGTATTTTAAAATTTATTTTGCCGTAAATGATTCATTAAAAAAAGAAAGTCAACTACGAGGCATAGCCCAAAAAGAATTTTTATACGAAAAACAAATTCAAGAAAGTTTAAGAGCAAAAGAAAAACAACTTTCTGACACTAAATTAGATAAACAAAAACAAATTAATTTAATTGTAATTATTGCTTCTATTTTGTTAACTGTATTTTTAATAATTGGTGTAATTAATTTTAAACAAAAACAAAAAGCAAATACGTTGGTATTATTACAAAAAAAATTGTTAGAAGAAAAACAAAAAGAAATTATAGCAAGCATAAATTATGCCAGCCGCATACAACGTAGTTTGCTACCTTCGGAAAAATATTTAAAAAAATACATTAAAAAATAGTTTTTTATGCAGATAAAAACTTATCAAGAATATAAAAAAGCCTATCAAAAAAGTATTGAAAATCCTGGACAGTTTTGGGACGAAATTGCCAGCCACTTTACTTGGAAACAAAAACATACAAAAACCTTAGAGTGGAATTTTACCGAACCAAATGTAAAATGGTTTATAAACGGCAAATTTAATATTACCGAAAATGCCATTGACAGGCACCTTGCAACAAAAGCCAACACAACAGCTTTTATTTGGGAACCAAATAGTGTTGATGCTGAACATAGAATTATTACCTATCAAAATTTACACGACGAAGTATGTAAAGTAGCAAATACTTTAAAATTAATGGGCGTTAATAAAGGAGATAGAATTTGTATTTACATGCCCATGATACCTGAAACAGTATTTGCCATGTTGGCATGTGCGAGAATTGGAGCTATACATTCAGTAGTATTTGCAGGCTTTTCAGCTTCGGCTTTGGCAGGAAGAATACAAGACAGCGATTGTAAAATTGTTTTAACAACTGATGGTGCTTATCGTGGCGTAAAAGATATTCCAATAAAAGCGTTAGTTGATGAAGCTTTAGAAACATGTCCAAGTGTTGAGAAAGTACTGGTGTATAAACATACAAATACCCAAATTGTTATTAATAAAAATAGAGATATAATTTGGCAAGAAGTGGTTCCTAACGCTTCGCGACTTTGTACTCCGGAATTAATGGATAGTGAAGATGTGTTATTTATTCTCTACACATCCGGTTCTACAGGTAAACCAAAAGGCGTTGTACACACATGCGGTGGTTACATGGTATATACCTGTTACACATTTTTAAATGTGTTTCAATATTCTCCATCCATTGGGGAGATGCCAAAGGTAGAAGGGGTAAGTAACTTTGATATTTTTTGGTGTACCGCAGATTTAGGTTGGATTACCGGACATTCTTACATAGCATACGGACCGTTATTAGCAGGCGCAACTTCGGTTATATTTGAAGGTGTACCGACCTACCCGGATGCAGGGCGTTTTTGGAAAGTAATTGATAAACATAAAGTAACTCATTTTTATACCGCACCCACAGCCATTCGTGCTTTAGAAGCTGCGGGATTAGAATTTATTTCGCCATACAAATTAGATTCCCTTAAAGTATTAGGCAGCGTTGGAGAGCCTATAAATGAAGAAGCTTGGCATTGGTACAACAAAAATATTGGAAAAGAAAAATGCCCAATTGTTGATACCTGGTGGCAAACCGAAACAGGCGGTATTTTAATTTCGTCACTCGCAGGAGTTACGCCGACTAAGCCAAGTTTTGCAACTTTGCCTTTGCCGGGTATTCAACCCATATTAGTTGATGAAAAAGGAAACGAACTAGTAGGAAATAATGTAGAAGGAAATTTATGTGTTAAATTTCCATGGCCCTCTATAATTCGTACCACTTATGGCGATCACGCCCGATGCAAACAAGCCTATTTTGAAACCTATCCCCAATTGTATTTTACTGGCGATGGTTGCCGAAGAGATGAAAATGGATTCTATAGAATTACAGGGCGTGTAGATGATGTGATGAATGTTAGTGGGCATCGTATTGGTACAGCCGAAGTTGAGAGCGCTATAAACGCGCATGTCGATGTGGTGGAAAGTGCTGTTGTGGGATATCCACACGAAATAAAAGGGCAAGGAATCTATGCCTATGTTATTGTTCCCTCTACAACAAAAAATCACGATAATCTTAAAAAAGAGATTATTGCTGAAGTTAATAAAATTATTGGGCCTATTGCAAAACCCGATAAAATACAAATTGTAAGTGGCTTGCCAAAAACCCGTAGCGGAAAAATTATGCGCCGTATTTTGCGCAAAGTTGCAGAAGGTGATGTAACTAATTTAGGCGACACTTCTACTTTGTTGGATCCAAACGTAGTTGAAGAAATTGTGAAGGGAAGGATATAAATGCAAGATATTTTTTATAGTTATTTTTCTTCTCCTATAGGTAACATAGAATTGGCAGGTAACTCAAATGCTTTGATAAGCTGTAGTTTTGTTGAAATAAAAAATGTTACAAGACAAAAACAAATTATTACTAAACTACCATTATTTATTAATACGATAAAACAATTAACCGCCTATTTTAATTTCGATTTACAACACTTTAATTTGCCCTTACAATTTATAGGAACCGATTTTCAAAAAAAAGTATGGGCGCAATTAACCATAATTAATTTTGGAAAAACAATTTCTTATTTACAAATGGCAAAAAATTTAGGCGACCCCAAATGCATACGCGCTGCGGCTTGGGCTAATGGTAAAAATCCATTCGCAGTAATTATTCCCTATCATCGTATTATAGGAATTAATGGTGCGTTAACAGGCTATGCAAGCGATTTGTGGCGAAAAGAATGGCTATTAAAACACGAACAAAAAAATAAACAAATAGAACTTTATGCTTAATTACATTTCAAAATCTATAACTTACATCGAATATTTTACCCTAATAGAAACCCTAATGAAACAGGGTAAAACTTCAGGTAGCAATCAAACAGAAGAATATTTAAACTATGCTAAAGTAAATTTAGCGCGCATGCAACGTTTAAATAAAACCGTAGTATTAACTGATGAATTAAAAACGGAATTAAAAAAAATAACAAAAAAATACATTTGGTTAGTAATTACCGAAGGCTGGTGTGGCGATGCGGCACAAAATATTCCTATACTGCATTTTATGGAAAAAGAAAATCCAAACATTGAAATACGATTAGTTTTTCGCGACGAAAATTTAGACTTAATGGATAAATATCTTACTAATGGTGGTCGATCAATTCCAATTCTTATTTGTTTAGAAGACGAAACTTGTAATGAAATATTTGTATGGGGTCCTCGTCCACAAATAGCTCAGCAATTTATGATTGAATTAAAACAACAAAATACCTCAAAAGAAAATACAATCATAGCCGTTCAAAAATGGTACAATAATGATAAAACATTAACTTTACAAAACGAATTTGTTGAACTTTTTAAAAAATTACAGTAAAATGAATCTTCCACAACGCCCTCGTCGTAACCGAAAATCTAGTGTTATTAGAAATTTAACTCAAGAAAATTGGGTTACAACCAATGATTTAATATTTCCATTATTTTTAACAGAAGGAAAAAATAAGAAGTCGGAAATTAGTTCAATGCCCAATATATATAGATATAGTGCCGATTTATTACTAAAAGAAATTGAAAGCTGTTTAAAAATAGGTTTAAATACGTTTTGCCTTTTTCCGAGCTTATCTAATAATTTAAAAGATAAAAAAGCTACCGAAAGTTTTAATAAAAAGGGATTATATCCTGCGACCATAAAAGAAATAAAAAAGCAATTTCCTGAAGCAATAATAATGACTGATGTTGCCATGGATCCATACAGTAGCGATGGACATGATGGTTTGGTAAAAAATGGCAAAATTGTAAACGACGAAACTTTGGAAATTTTATGTAAAATGGCTTTGGTACAAGCCGAAGCCGGTGCTGATATTATTGGTCCTAGTGATATGATGGATGGAAGAGTTGGCGCCATTAGAGAGGCATTAGACGATAATAATTTTACTGATGTATCTATAATGAGTTACACTGCAAAATATGCCAGTGCGTTTTATGGTCCGTTTAGAGATGCCTTAGACAGCGCACCAAAATTTGGTGATAAAAAAACCTACCAAATGAATCCGGCAAATAGCAAAGAGGCACTTTTAGAAGCAGATTTAGATGCTAACGAAGGAGCGGATTTTTTAATGGTAAAGCCCGCCCTAAGTTACTTAGATGTTATTAAATTGTTAAACGAAAATTTTACATTACCCATTGCCGCCTACAATGTTAGTGGCGAATATGCTATGGTAAAAGCAGCTGGAGCAAAGGGTTGGGTTGATGCAGAGAAGGTTAGAGACGAAATTTTATTGAGTATAAAAAGGGCTGGTGCAAGTATAATTTTAACTTATTTTGCAAAGGAATTTGCTCTGTCAAAAAAATAAATTAATTTAGTCGTTACTAATATATGCAATCACTAACTGAGATACTTTATACCAACAACGTAATATTTAGTTATTACGGGTTTATTGATAAATATGTTTTAAACGAAGTGCTAAGAGTTACAAAAGCAAAATTACAAGGTAATAACGAACCTATGGTAATTATTAACAGGGTTTACAATGCTATTAACGAATGTGTAGAAAATATTATTAAGCATAATTTTTTTCCGGATTCAGAAATGCTTCATTATAAATCGTTGCTTTTAGTTTCAAAACAAAACGAAAGTTATGTAGTAGACACCATTAACGTAATTAACTTAAAACAAAGAGAGCAAATTAACACACAACTAATTTTTTTAAATTCAAAATCTAAAGACGAACTAAAACGAATTAAGTCACAAATAATTTCAAATAAAAGTTATTCTGAGGTATCTACCGCCGGTTTAGGATTGGTTGATATGGTATTAAGAACTGACGATTGTATTTATAGTTTTAGAGATTATAATACTAATTATTTGTTTAATATTCATTTTAAAATAAATTCAACTACAAATTATGGAAACGCTTGATGTAAAAGGAGACGATATTAATCCAACAGTTTTGTTAAATCATATTGAAAATACTTTTGTTATTTCCGGCGAAAGCCGTCCTGAAAATCCCTTAAAATACTACGAGCCAGTTTTTAAATGGTTTAATGATTATTTTAATTACGCTTACGTATTAAATGATTTAGGAAACTCAAAAACACAACTTTCAAAAAAATTAAAAATTGATTTAGATTATTTTAATTCTACTTCCGCAAAAGTATTATTCGATTTATTTTCACTTTTAAAAAATACCGGAGCCGAAAAATTTAAAGTAATATTTGAAATTGATTGGTTTTACCATGAAGATGATACTGATATGCTGGATGCAGGAAAAGAAATGGAAAGTATGTGCGGCTTAAAATTTAATTATACCTCTAAATAATAATTTGTTAAAATATTACTTTCAATTAATATTTATTTTATTTGTTTTTACAAACAAATTTAGCGCTCAAACATTTAAAAAAATTGGTGTTGAAGATGGCCTGCCATCCTCTATTATTTATGATATTAAAGTAGATAAACACAACCGCATTTGGATAGCTACATTTGGTGGTGGAATTGCCTGTTACGACGGAATTAAATTTAATGTAATTAATTCCGATATGGGTTTAAATAATGATTTGATAAGAAACATTGCATTAGACGAAGTAAACGGTAAAATTTATGTTGGCGCGCAAGGTGCCTTTGAGGTAGTTACAAAAGACAGCATTATAAACTTAGATAAAGTTTTAAACGATACTATAAGCTCAAACGTTTTATTAACATCAATAGTCGGCAACACCATTTATGCCTCAACACAGGATGGTTTTATTACACTTGTAAATTTAAAAAAACAAAGCGTTATAAAAAATGCAAATGCTATTGCTTATTTAATAGACGATGATAATAACTTATGGCTGCCATGCCGCAATAAAATATTTGTAAAGCTCGCTAACGGGCATTTAATAGATTTTAAGTTAGACCTTAATATAGATATTGAAGGAATATCTGATATAAAAAAATTTAAAAAATTTATTATAATTTCTACTAAAAACGGATTATACGTTTTTGATAAATTGAAACTTGTTAAAGTAATAAATAAACAAAACGGTTTACAGCAAGATTTTATAAGATGCCTGCTGGTTAGCGACACCACGCTTTGGCTTGGAACAAAAAACGGATTGGTAAACACACACGATTTAATAAAGTTTAATGTATTTAACACAAAAAATGGCATTGACCAATGCGAAATAAAATGTATGTGCGTTGATAAAAATGGTTTATTATGGTTAGGAAGCAGTACAAACGGCGTATTTAGAATGATAAAAAGTGATATTATAAAATATAATTTTAATGCCGAACCCCTTGCATTTGCAATTGATGCAAACAAAAATATTTTTGCTCTAACAAAAAATGCAATAAAAATTTTTAATAAAGATTCTAATAACTTTTTAAACTACGCTTCTATAAACGGCTTTGAAAATGTACGTCATTTTTGTTTTGATAAAAAAAACTCTATTTATATAACTGCCGGCGAAAAAGGAATTGTAAAATTTACACCTCCAAAAAAATATGAAACTTTTGAATATAAAATTGCAAAAGCCGATAACCCCGCCATGTCGCTATTAAGTGATAACGAGTATGTATGGATGGGTTACAAAAGGCGTTTGGCACGTTATAATACTTATACAAATAAAGTAGATACGTTTATAAAGAAAGAAGGATCCGGTTATTTTTTTCAAGATATCTTAAGGCTGGATTCAACTATTTGGTTTGCAACCGATAGAGGTTTAAGCAGATATTATAACAATGAGTTTACTGATATAACTGATAAAACCTTAAAAGAATTTCCGCAAGGAATTGTAAATAGTATTGAGGCGGATAAATACAAACATATTTGGTTAGCAGCCGATAAAGGCTTATTTTGTTTAGAAGGAGATAAAGTTTTTTCAAATTATAGGAAAGATTTTTTTCCAACCAACGAAATTTGGGACATCGCCATTGTTGATACATTTTTATTTGCAGCCACTAATAAAGGCTTAATTCAATTAGCCATTAAACAAAAAAATAATCAAAACTGCACTTTTCAAGTAATTAACAAACGCAATGGCTTAGTTGATTTTGACTTAACCGATAAAGCTATTTTTTCTGATTGCACTTACGTTTGGATAGCCTATGAAACAGGCGCTTACAGGTATAAACCAAGCAATCAGTTAAAATTAAATATTCCAATTTATATTTCAAATGTTTACAATGATAATGGATCGTTGGTGTTTAAAAATTCTAAAAATTTTACTCAACAAATTGTTGAAGCAAATTCGCCTTTAAATTTAAGCTATGAAGACAATGGTTTTACTATAGAGTACAAAGGGATAAATTATAATTTATTAGATAATGTATTTTATTCCTACAGATTAGTTGGGCTTAATTCTAACTGGAGCGTTCCAGGTAACGAAACCAAAGCCGTTTATACAAATTTAAATCCCGGAAAATATATTTTTGAACTTTCTGAATCAAACGGAAAAATTAACTTTGGCAAAGCTGTTTCATATGTAATTTATATACATCCGCCGTTTTATTTAACGTGGTGGTTTAAAACCCTTATCATTTTAATAATAATAATAATAATTTATTTATTAGTTCAATTTCGAATAAAAAATATTAAAAAACAAAATACCATGCTCGAAACAAAAGTTATTTCTCGAACCAAAGAATTAAACTTAAAGTCGGAAGAGTTAAAATCTAGTAATATAGAATTGCTATACAAAGAAAAGTTAATTACCGAAAGTTTAGAGTACGCTAAAAAAATTCAAGAAAGTATTTTACCGTCAAAATCTTACTTAGATACTCAATTTAAATCTACTTTAAAAACTGCTTCCATTTATTTACCTAAAGACATTGTGAGTGGCGATTTTTATTACGCTTATAAAAAAAAAAATTACAATTACTTTGCATTAGTTGATTGCACCGGCCATGGCGTTCCAGGCGCTTTATTATCTTTTTCGGTAAACTCTATTTTACATGGCATAATGGATAACATTTCAGAATTTAAAATGCCTTCCAAAATTTTAAAAAAATTATTATTCGATTTTTCAGAAATATATATTAAAGGTCAGGATGTTAAAGAAAGTTTTGCTATATCGTTAATATGTTATGATAGTGCCTCAAAAAGCCTATATTTTAGTGGCGTTAGCCAATCAATAGCCATTTTAACAGATAATAATATTAAAGAAATTAAAACCGAAAATTCGTTTTTGTTAACCGATTCTACTCAAATTAAAGATACTACCTTTACACTAAACAAAGGAGACAGACTTTATTTATACTCCGATGGTTTTTACGATCAAAAAAGCGATCAAACAAAAAAACGTATGTATAAAAGTGGCATGATTAAAAAATTGGATGAAACAAAATTATTGCCATTAACTGAGCAAGTTGATACTCTAAAAACTTTTTATAATGTGTTTAAAGGTTCACATCCACAAATTGATGATTCAACATTATTTGCAATTGAAATAGAATAGTGCAATTTACAAAACATATATTTTTAACAGGCTTTATGGGCTCTGGAAAAACAACCATAAGCAAACGCCTGGCTAAACAATTAGAATTAGATATAATTGATTTAGACGAGTTTATTCAACAATCGGAAGGCAATAACATTCAACAAATTTTTGAAACAAAAGGTGAAAACCATTTTAGAGAACTGGAAACAAATTATTTAAATAAAATAATAACACTTAAAAAACCTTACGTTATAGCCTTGGGTGGCGGAACAATTTGTTTTAACAATAACTTGCAATTAATAAAGCAAAACGGCGTTTTAATATTTATTGAATTATCTACAAAAACTTTATTTAAACGTTTAGAAAATGCTAAAGACGAGCGCCCATTATTAAAAAATTTAAGCGGGAATGATTTATTACAATTTATAGAACAAAAATTAGAAGAACGAAAACCTTTTTATAATCAAGCACACCTTATTGTAAACGGTTTAAATATTTCACCTCACAGCATAGCCTACCAATTAATTGATTTTCAAAAAAAAGATACTTAAACTTGTTGCGTTAATGCAATTTGTGGGTGTTAATAATTTATTAGCACAGGAATTAATTGTTCAAAATAATTCTATTGGTTTTTCGGTGGGCGCTAATGTTGCCTTTGGCACACACTTTAAACGCTTTGGTGTAAATTTTAATTTTTATTACGTTAATCGTTTTTTTCAAACCAACTCTGAAGTACGCGCTTATTTTAGTTTTAAAAATTTAGGTCCGCCTAAAATTTATAACGAGTTAGTGTTGTCGCAAGGTATTGTGTTTGCTTATGGTGGCGTACAAACATATTACAATTCGTTTTTAAATTCGGTTTCTAACCAAACAATATATAAAAACTCTATAGCTTATTCTTACAACTTTTACATTAATAAAATAAAAACCATGCAGGTTACAGGCATTGCCGCGTTTCAATTTAATTCTATTTCGTTTATTGCCGAAAATGATATTTTTGCCAAGCCGGTATTAGACAGGTTTAGAACAGGCGCTTTTTTAATTCAATACCAATACCTAAACCAATTTCAAGTGGGTATTAATTGTACCATGTGGACAGGGCAGATGGGCCACCAAACAGATATTGAAACCAACAAAATATATTCGCATTGTTATATGGATACAACTGGCGGTTTATACACAAATTACTCGCATGGCTTGTTGAGTGCGCAGTTTAAATACAACATTGGTTTAGGTCAAAATATACAAGCTAATGTTGGAGTAGATGCTGAAAAAGTTCGCAATGCAGTTCAAAATAAATTTATACACGATTTAAAATTTATTCCAAAAAAATGGAATAAAGCAAAAAACTGTCATATACCAATATTAGATAAAAATGGAAACCAGTATTTATACCTTCCTAACCAAAAAATAAAACCAGCAAAATTGTATTGGAATATTTATAGCAATGCTAATTTGTTTTATTAATGCAAGTTTAATCTGTCACCCAAAACTTAATTTAGGGTCTCAGCACTACAACATAAAAGGAACTGAGATGCTGAATCGAGTTAAGTATGACTTCAAATAAAAAGCCGTATCGTTTACAACAATACGGCTTTTAAATTTTAAAAATAATTATTTAGTAATTACAACTTTTTTGTAAATACGCTCGTTAGCTGTACTCACCTCAATAAAATAAACACCATTACCAATGGTGTTTGGTAAAATAGCCGTTAAAATTGTGTTTGCATTACTGGCTGAAATTTGATTATTTGATGTAACTAAAACAATTTGTTGGCCATTTATACCAATTAATTTTAAACTTACATCTGTTAAGTTTGATGGAATTGTAACACTAACCTCATTAACCGCCGGGTTTGGGAACAAACTTACTTGTGTTAATTGATTATTAATGGCAGATAAACCTGTTGAACCTGCTTTTACAATCATTCCTTTCATTGGAATTGTATTACCAACGTGATTTGGACAAACAAAATAAATGGTATTAGTTGTTAATGCAGTTACTGTAAAGGAATAAGAGGTTGATTTTGTACCAAAACCACTAGCTAAAGTTGCTGTTCCATTTGCCATATAAGTAGCTTGGCTAACTTCAGATGCAGGGTGGGTAGTTGATACTCCAAATTGAACCACATCGCCAATATTAACAGTAGTTAAAGTTGGTGTCCACACATTTCCAAAACCAGGAACGATTAAAAAATTAGTAGCATTTAAGCCGGAAATAATAATTGTTGCAAATAAAATTAAGTAGATTTTTTTCATTTTTAGTTTTTTATGGGTTAAGTAACAAATATATAGATTTTTAAATAATGTAATACTAATTTACCGTTAAGTTTTTACAGCGTCAGTTTGAATAAAAAATTCGGGCTCTTTAAATTTTCGTATCGAGAATTGATTTTTTAAAACTTCTCGATACGCCCATTTACATACAAGCTCTTGCTACTCGAAGTGACAGGTGTTTTGTAAGCTTGAGTAGGAGCATTAATGCATCTTTGTAGCATTATATCGAGACCTCTTGAGAAGCACTTCTCGATACGCCTTTTTAATTGATACCAATGGCTACTCGAAATGACAGTTAAGCTAGTAATTGATAGATCCCAAACGCCGATACATAAGCCAAAGTAGTCATAAAAATAAATTGGGCGGCTGTCCATTTCCAACTTTTTGTTTCACGTTTGGTAACGGCTACAGTACTTATACATTGCAGGGCAAAAGCATAAAATAATAATAAACTCCAACACACTGCGGTGGTATATTTTGGTTTTCCGGCAGCATCTTTTTCGTTTTGCAATTTTTGTTTTATGCTTTGCGAGTTTTTATCAGAGTTGCTATTGTAAATAGTTGCCATAGTACCTACAAACACTTCGCGTGCGGCAAACGAGGTAATTAAAGCAATGCCAATTTTCCAGTCAAAACCCAGTGGTTTTATTATCGGTTCTATAAAATGCCCCAGTTTACCAACGTACGATAACTCTAATTTTTTTGTAGCCAAGTGGTTTAAAATACTGTCATTTAATTTTGTACGCGGTTGTTGTTGCGCTTCTAATTGTTGTTGCTTAAGGCTTGCAAATGCTTGGCTGCCGCCGTGCGAGCTTAAAAACCAAAGTACTATGGATAAAGCTAAAATTATTTTGCCGGCATCTTTAATAAATACCTTTACTTTATTTACTACCATTATACTAATGTTTTTTGCTTGTGGTAACCGGTATACAGGCAATTCCATAATAAAAAACGAGGCCTCTTTTGATTTTATTATTTTTTGTAAAAAAAAAGCGGCTGTTAAGGTTACGGCAAAGCCTAATAAATATAGCAATAGTAATACCAAACCCTTAACATTAAAAATGCCAAAAAAAGTTGTACTTGGGTACAGTAACGCTATTATTAAGGTATAAACAGGTAAACGCGCCGAGCAGCTTATTAAAGGTAAAATAAAAATGGTTATTAGTCGTTCTTTATAATTGCTAATACTTCGGGTAGCCATTATAGATGGCACTGCACAAGCCGTGCCGCTAATTAATGGTATTACCGATTTGCCGTTTAAACCAAATTTGCGCATAATTTTATCCATTATAAAACTAGCGCGTGCCATATAGCCGGTATCTTCTAACACACCTATAAACAAAAATAAAAATGCAATTTGCGGTACAAACATTACTACACCACTTATGCCCGCTATTAATCCGTTTACAATTAAATCGTTTAATTGCCCTTTTGGGAGGTTGTTTTTTACTACATCTTGCAGAGCTAAAAAGGCTTGTTCAATCCAATTCATAGGGTATTCAGCTACAAAAAATATAAATTGAAATACTAAAAATAACACCACCAATAATACGGCGTAGCCCCATATTTTATGCGTAGTTACGGCATCTATTTTACTGGTAATATCTTTTAGCCTTAGTTTTTTTGGAGTGCTTACATGTTTAGTTATTAAATAATTTATTAAACCAAAACGGTAAATTTTATCAGCATTTTCAAATTCTGAATTTTGTGTAAGTGTTACATTATTATTACTAATTACGGTTTTATATGTACTAAGATTTTGTTTTTTAAAGTCTGTAATATCATAAAAAAAACTATCGCTAATTTGTGCGTTTAGTACAGCTTGCTTTAATCCATCCATACCTGTTTTGTGGCGTGAATCTATGGCTACTACATTTACTCCTAAAGCAATTTGTAAATTTTCAATATCAATTTTAATATTTTGTGATTGAGCTTCGTCAATAAAATTTAAAGCTATTACTGTTTTGTATTTTAAATCGATAATTTGTGTTGCCAATAATAAACTGCGTTTTAAATTAGTGGCATCTACCACCACAACTACAACATCTATTTTTTCGGTACCGCTTACTAAAAATTTACAAGCCACACTTTCATCAATCGATTTAGGGTATAAACTATACGTACCGGGTAAATCGGTGATTAAAAAATTGTGGGTAGTTTCATGGTACTTAAAAGATGTTTTGCCTTCGTACTTATCAACTGTAACGCCGGCATAATTTCCTGTTTTTTGTTTTAAGCCGGTTAAGGCATTAAATAAGGTAGATTTTCCGGCATTGGGATTGCCAATTAAAGCAATGTTTAAATTGGTATTTTTTAAGAGTTCCGACAAAAATTAAGCAACTAATTCCACTAAAATGGTTTCGGCTTCGTTTACGCGAAGGCATAATTCGTAATTAGCAACAGTTATAGTTAACGGGCAACCCAAGGGCGCTTTTCTACAAACGCTTACTACTTCGCCCGGTAAACAGCCCATTTCAATTAAACGATTGCTTAAAGCAGAGTTGTTAAACGATTTTATTATGGCGTATTCGCCTGTTTTTAATTGTGCTAAAGACCTCATACATGTAATAAATTACGATATAAAGTTACTTTAAACCTAAATTTTTGCATATACCTTAAAAAGGGTATTGTGTAATGGAAGGCGGATGACGCTAGTTTTAAAATAACTTAATAATTTTAATACTTTGTTAAAAACTATCCTCCAAAGCCCATTTCGGTACATTCTTTATTAGAAGTAGGTAATTTAAAATTAAGCATAATGCCATAATAAAAATACCAGTCTTTAGTACGTGGGTTACCGCGCATATAACCACTATTCAGGTACTTTCCGCTAACATCATCTAAATAATCGGTAAAAGTTTTGCGTGGCCCCCACTCTACTGCCAAACCCATAAAATCGGTTATTGACCATTTATAACCCACCCCAAAAGGTATGCTTAACTGTAGTTGTGAGTAAGTTGTACCTTCGGTTTTTTGGCTTTGTACACTAACATAGCCATTTTTGTTATTTATTTGCGGGTTCATATAAAAACCACCCAAGCCTCCAAATAAATACAAACTCATGTAATGTTTTGAATGTCCAATACGGTATTCCACAAAATTAAATTCGGCAACAGAATGAAAATCGTAAATGCGTGATCTAAAATTTAAATTCCGTTCCAATTGATCCGGTTCGCCACTCTTACTATCATCTGCGCTAACAGTGCCATAATTTAACCCAAATCTAAACCCAAAACGGTAATTAGTGCTGTATCTAAAAAAAACACCAACCGCAGGGTGCGAAAACCTAAAATGCGCTCGGGGGTTTAAATCGCCCAAATAATAAGAAGCGCCGCCAAAAATACCAATTTCGCGTTGCTTAAAATGGCGTTTTTTTATTTGCGAAAACGATGCAAAACTTAAAAATAAAAAAAAATATAGTATTGTTTTTTTAACCAAGATGAAACATTATAACGTAAAGTTAAATTATTTATTGTTTTTTTAACCTTGTTTTTAACTCGCTTTATTAAAAATTAACTATAATTTTGAGAGGTTTTACACTAAAAATGAAACAAAATTCACCCATAGGAATATTTGACAGCGGTTACGGTGGCTTAACAGTTTTAAAAGAAATTGTAAAAGAAATACCGCAATACGATTATTTATATTTAGGCGATAATGCCCGTGCACCCTACGGCAGCCGTAGTTTTGAAACGGTGTATGAATATACTTTGCAATGCGTAAATTATTTATTTAATAAAGGCTGCCACATAGTTGTATTAGCTTGTAATACAGCATCGGCAAAGGCTTTACGAACTATTCAGCAAAAAGATTTACCGCTAATTGCACCTAATAAACGCGTACTTGGTGTTATTAGACCAACAACCGAATTAATTGGTAATTATACCAAAACCAATAACGTTGGGGTTTTAGGCACCTTGGGCACTGTAAATTCAGGCTCGTATTTAGTTGAGATAGAAAAGTTTTTCCCTAATGTAAATGTGTATCAGGAAGCTTGCCCTATGTGGGTGCCGTTAATCGAAAATAACGAATTGGATAACGAAGGAGCAGACTTTTTTATAAAAAAACACGTTGCTAATTTAATGCGACAACAACCAAAAATTGATGCTATAATTTTAGGTTGCACCCACTACCCTATTGTAGAGAAAAAAATACAGCAGTATTTACCTCCTCATGTAAAATTACTATCACAAGGCACTATTGTTGCAAAAAGTTTAAAAGATTATTTAAAACGCCATCCGGAATTAGAATCAAATTGCAGTAAAAATAATTCAATACATTTTTGTACAACTGATATTTCGGAAGTATTTGATAAAGCCGCACGTATATTTTTTGATAAAGACGTAAAATCAAAAAGAATAGAGTTATAAAAAAAATCTCCGCAAAAATGCGGAGATTATTAAATTACATAAAACAATAAAATAGCTTTTTATTTTATACAATCATTATGGCATAACCATAATACCTGCACCGCAACCATAAGCTCCGGAATAGGCTACAATAAATGTTGCTCCTGCTTTACCTGCAATGGCAGTAGCTTTTGCACTAGTATTACTAACATTACTAAGAGTTACAACATTAAACACATTGTCAATTTCGGCAATACCTGTTGTTGGTATTTCCCAGGTTAAATTGCTTGGATTTGGGATTTGCGTTAAAAAACTAGGATTACCTGCTTTGTATGCCGCACGGTTTACCTTATAAGTTGTAGCCGTAAATGTGGCATTATCCGGATTTGGTAAAAATGTAAACGGATCTATTCCACCTAAACTGGCATAAAAAGGATTTACAATAATGGTAGTATCGGGGTTTACAATAATTTCGGATTGAGCTTGTAAACCGGCAGCAGTAACTTTAACATAAGCGCCACCAATTGCCGAAGCAGTAACTAAGCCAGTACCATTTACCATAATTGCATTTGCTGGTTCGTTATCGTCCTCTATTTTTGGAACTACTAAATAACTAAATGTAACCGTGCTACTTACATCAGTACCTGCGCTGTTATATGCTTTTGCATTTAATTGTAGGGTTTCTCCTCTAAATAATTCGCCCAAAACAGGGGTTACAACTATGCGTGTTACAGGAAGTGGAGCTTCTGGTTCGCCTACTACTAATACAGGAATTATAGTGGTATTAACTTGTCCGTTAATAGTGGCTTTTACAATAATGTTTGTATTACCTACAGCATTAAACGTTAGCAGGCCAGTACTTGAAACACTTACTATACCTGTATTTTGAGAGGTAAACGTATAAGTTGCCGTGCCGCCTAAATAAATGGTTTCTAACTGAATAGTTCCAACACCCACACCCCAAATAACTGCCGATGGCACTACCGCAAATAGCTGGGTACTTTTTACCGGTTGAATATTAATAGGCACAGATGCCGAATATGTAACGCCTTCGTATTGGATAGAGGCTGAAATAATACCTGTAGTATCGTTATTTAACGAAAAAGTAGTACCCGAAATACCACCAATGTTACTACTCCAACTTAAACCGCTTACGTTAACCACAGCACCGCTACTGTTTACCAAATGCGCACTTAAATTTACCGATTTACCAACCTCAATAGATTGGGCACCATTTTCGATAACCAAAGCATATTTTTTAGTTTGAACCGGGGTTGGAGTAGCATCCACCGAAGGGGTGTCTTTGTTTTTTTTGCAACTTGTTGCCATTAAAATTACACCTAGTGCAATTGTTTTAATTAGGATGTTTGTATTTTTCATATTATTTGGTTTTAATTTTTTACAAAACTACTTTATAATAAAAAAAAAGGCATTAAATAATGTTGCAAGGGTATGTAACTGTGTTGCATATTTATAATGAGCTGATAATCAATACGTAAAAATGATTATGGCCAGTTAAAAAATAATTTTTTTTGATTTTTTAAACTAAATCTGTGATTTTTTAATGATTTTGCAACATTTCTGTTGGCGATTTTTTGTAATATTCGCTAAAACATTTTGTAAAATACGATTGGGAAGAAAAACCAACCATATATGCTACCTCGGTAATATTACCTTTTTTGTCTAATAAAAACTCTTTAGCTTTTTCTAAGCGAATAAATTTTATAAGTTCAGAGGGCGAAAAACCTGTAATTGCTTTTACTTTTCGCTGAAAATGGCTTCGGTTGGTTGCCATTAAATCTGCCAAATTTTCAACAGATAATTCATGCGAATCTAATTTAGAAAAAATAAGCTTAAATAGTTTTTGCGTGTAAGGTTCAGTGCCAATAAATTTTTCTTCGGCTGTTTTTTCGGGTTCTTTAATTGTTTGTTCAAACTCAACTTGCTTTTTTATTAAAATGGCTAATTGATTTTTAACCATTGCCACCAATTCATCGGGCAAAAAGGGTTTTGTTAAATACGCTTGGGCACCTAAATTTAAAATTTCTAAACGCGATGTAGCAGCCGCTTTTGCCGATAAAAAAATTACAGGGATATGATTTGTAGCCGCATTATTTTTTAAATGATTTAAAAATTGAACGCCGTCCATTTGTGGCATCATTAAATCGCTAATTATTAAATCAGGTAAGGTTTTTTCTAATAATTGGAGTGCTTCAATACCATTAGATGCTTTTATTACCATGTAGTTGTGGCTTTGTAATAAGCGAGCGGTAAAGTCTAAAATAGCACTATCGTCTTCAATTAATAAAATTTGTTGACTTTCGGCTACGCTTAGATTCGCAACTTCGTTTTGATTAGAAACCTCAGAATCAAATGCAAAACTATTTTGTTTTTTAAGTTGAAGGCTAACCGTAAAGGTTGAACCTTTGTTTAATTCGCTTTGTAAATTTATTTTGCCATTGTATACATCTACCAAATCTTTTACCAACGATAAACCTATACCTGTGCCTTTTGTGTTTTTTAGTGTAGACGAACTTCGGTAAAACCGTTCGAATATTTTTTGTTGGTCGGGTTTTGAAATACCTGTACCTGTATCCCACACGCTAATTTCTAACTGCAAATGGTTTTCAAACTCAATGGTATTAATAATTATGCCTAACTGCTTACCGCTTTGGGTGTATTTTATGGCATTACTTAATAAGTTTCCTGTAATTTTTTCGAGTGCGTCTTTATCAAAAGACACTAAATTATTTTGGTAATTTGTTTGAATAACAAGTGATAAATTTTTTTCGTTTGCCATAACTGAATAGTTTTTAAGCAACTCGTTAAAAAAAACACTTATATCGCCAAAAGCTTCGCTTAGCACGTATTTGTTTGTTTCAATTTTACTGATGTCCAGCATTTGGTTAACCAATTCGTTAAGTCGCAAAATACTTTTTTCCGCTAAGTCAATATGATACAATTCATCGACCGAATTTTTACTTTGCTTTAATATATTTAGTGGCGCTTGTATTGTAGTAAGTGGTGTACGTATTTCGTGTACTACATTTGAGAAAAATTTTTGTTTTGCTTTTTCAATCGCTTTTTGAGTTTGTTTTTTAAATAAAAAGTAAACTGTTACTAGTATTAAAACAAATAAAACAATTGTAAAAAGTATAATTAGTCTGTTCCGTTTATTCGTATCCTTTTCAATGGTTAATTCTTGTTCCTTTATTTGTAAATCTTTTTTTTCGGTTTGGTATTTTGTATCTAACTCTTGTATTGTTTGTTCTTTATCGATGTTAAGGAGCGAGTCTCCCAAATTTAATTGTAATTTTTTATAAGCCAACGCTTTAACAAAATCCTTTTTTTTCTCATACAAAGTACTTAAATTTTGATACACATTTATTTTTTCGAGGCTACGATTTAGTTTATTAATAATGGCAAGTGCTTTAAATAAATTTTGTTCAGCTAATTCAAATTTATTTTTTTCGATATACACATCGCTAATATTTATATAAGCGGCTAGGCGGTAAAAATCTAAGTCAGGGTTTGTAATTAAGTCGATACATTTTTGATAATAATACTCCACCGAATCTATATTTTTAGATTGTAATTGGTACGCGCTTCCCAACGAATTGTATAGATTTGCAAGGATTTCAACATTATTAAAATTTTTAAGTTTTAATTCGCTATCGCGCAAAATAGCAATGGCTTCATTATATTTACCCAAGCGTTGTAAAGCTCCGGCAATGTTACAATTTATTGTAGCATAATATAACATATCGCCTTCTTTTAATTTTATATTTGCTGCTTTTTGCATGTATAAAATGGCTTTAGTTATATCGCCCAATTGGTAAAAAATCATACCTAAACCATTGTTATAACTCGCTATTTTTTTTAAACTGCCAATTTTTTCGGCAATTAATATGGCTTTTAAATAGTAAATAACCGCGCTATCAAATTGCGACTTAGACGAATAACACTCGGCAATATTACCCAATGCGTTTGCCTGAACGGTATCATTTTTAAACTCTAAATTTAGTTCAAGCGCCTTGTTAGCTAAAATAAGAGACGTGTCTGGCTTAATTAATTTGTAATAATTGGCGGCAATGCAATACGCTTTCGCTTTATTTATACCTACTGAGCTATTTATTTTAAAAAGTAAGCTGTTGCCGGATACATTTTTTTGAGCAATACCATTGCTAAGAAAGCCAATACATATAATAGATATAAAAAGATACTTTTTCAAAAACAATAAAAAATAATAATTTTTACAAATTTAATTATTAAAATTAAATATAATTTTGCGTTTTAAAATAATCGATAATAGCGTCAATAATTAATTTGTTTTGTTGTTTAGCATCTAAGTGTGGCAGATTTTCTTTTAATTCCCAATGGGGCCAACCCTCATCATCTCTGCCTTTATATTCGTAAAAGCCAAATGGTTCTAATAAAGTACAAATGGCTATATGCATTACTTCTAACTTTTCGTCTTTTTTATATTTTCTAAAGGATTTATTTAATTCTTGCAAACCAATAATAAATAAAATAGAGTCATAGTCTACCGGATTGCCAAAGCGTTCGCTTAATTTTGTTTGTAATATTTGCCAATTGCTTTGCATACGTTTTTTGTATATTTTTTTCAAAAATAAAATTTCGCTTTACTTTCTTTTTAAAAAAGAAAATAACAAAGAAAATCGTTCTACTTTTATTTTGCTCAAATTCCGCGTTGGCTTCTATACAACAAAAAAATCATTTCGCTCAATAGATTTTGTTACAACGTATAGCCAACTTGAATTTTTACACAAAATAAAACAGACACATTTTAAAAAATTCAATATAAATTTTATAAGAACAAATATACTTGCAAAAAATTGGAATTTTCTTAAAATATTTATAATTTTAAGCCTAATACAATTACATCATCAATTTGTTTTTCGTTTGTTGTAGCTTCAGTATATAACTTTTCGATATTGTTTTTTTGTTCTTTTACAGGTAAATTATAATTGTGTTTTATAAAGTCTTCAAAGCCTTTAAATCCATATTTATCTTTATTTGATTTATACTTTAATTGATTTTTAAAACCATCACTTGTAAAATAAAATTGACTTGTTTCGTTTAAATTAAATTGGTGTTCAATAACATTGTTTAGGCTTTCGTTTTTGCCTAATTCTATGGTATGGCTTTCGGTTATGCGAAATTCGTTATTTTTGTTAATTGAATACGCATTTATTTTTGCACCCGAATAGCTGAGTTGATTTAGAGTTTTATCAATAACACATATTGCAACATCCATACCTTCGTTAATGGTTTTTTTAGATTTTTGTTTACGTTGCAAGTAATTGTATATTTCGTTGTTTACCTCCTGTAAAATTTTTGCTGTGGATGTAATTTGTTTTTGTAGAATAATTTTATTAAAAATTTCATTGGCTAAAAGCGAGAGCAATGAGGCAGGAATACCATGTCCTGTGCAATCGCCAACTATAAAAAATATTTTTTCGTTTAGTGTTTTCAACCATAAAAAATCGCCACTTAAATTATCAAAAGGTTTAAATAAAATAAAATAATTTTCAAAAACGTTTTGCAATTCTGCTTTATTTGGAAATACACTGTACTGTATGTCTTTTGCGGCTTGTATTCCTTCTAAAATATTTTTATTTTTTAATTCTAATTGATTTTTTTGATTATTGGTAATTTCAGTTTGTTTTTCAATAATTAATTTTTGTTTTTTAGTAATTTGTAAGCGGTTAGCTACAAAAATTAAAAAAATGGCAATTACCACAATACCAACAATTAATGATACGCGAATAGTATTTTGACTTTTAATCTCGGCTAGTTGCATGGCTAATTGCGTAGCGGTAATTTTTTTTTGTTCGGTAATTTTAATACTATCCGCTATCGCTTTTTTATCGTAATCGTATTTAAATTGTTTTTTTAAGGCTTCGTTTTTTGTGGTGTTGTTTAAAATACTATCGCGCATAGTGTAGTAAAGCTTCGTCATTTTAAGTGCTTGAGGATATTGATGGGTGGCTTCATAAATATTTTTTAAAAGTTCGGAAGCATTTCTGATATCTAGTGGTGTGGCTAATTTTTTAGCTAATTCGTAAGCTTTAATGGCATAAGGTAAAGCTTTTGAGGGATTGTTTTGAACCATATATAAATTTCCCAATTTAATATATGAGTTAGACTGCCCTTCGATTGAATTTATTTCGATGGCAATTTGCAAGGCTTTTTCAAAACAATAAATTGCTTGTGTAAATTTTTTTTTATCATTATAAACCGTGCCAATATTATTATAAGATGGGATAATACTATTTTTATCGCCATCTTTTAAACTCAACTCTAAACTATAATTAAGGTATTTAAGCGCTGAATCAGTATTATTTTTCTTAAGAAATAGAAATGCCAAATTACTGTATACATTGCTTAATATGTATGTATAATTTAACTTCTTACTAATTGCTAAACTTTTTAAAGCATATTCTTTTGATTTTTCAAAATCTTGCAAATCTAAATAAAATACCGATAAGGTATTGTACTCGTGTGCCATACCTTGTTGGTCGTTAGCTTGTTCGCATAATTTAATGCTTTTAAATTCATAATCTATGGCCTTTAAAATATTACCTTGACTTCGGCAAAGTATACTTAATCCTCCATAAATTTGCGATAATCCACGACTATCATTTATGTGCTGGAATAACTCTAAACCTTTATTTAATGCCTCGGAAGCTTTTTTTATATTTCCTAAATAATAGAAATTTATTCCGATATTATTTAGCGTAGATGCCATTTCTATTGTATCGTTATTTTGACTTTGTATGTTTAATGCTTTTTCAAAAAACTTAATGCCGGCATTATTATTGCCTTGACTAATTTCAAAAGCACCTTGAGCATTTAACAACCTGCCGTAATTTTTTAAAATAATTTTTTTTTGTTTTTTGTCTAATGGGCTCTTTTCAATATTAGTTTCTATATCTGTTATTTGAAGGGAATTTTTACCATTTATATTCAAAATTTTTTCGGCTAAGGCAATCGCTGGTGTTGTGTAGAGTGGGATGTTTTTTTCTTCACATTTTTCAGAAAGTTGAGAGTATAATTTTAATTGTTCGGTGTCGGTTTTTGCTTGTTTTAGCAATAACTTTAATGAATCAATTTGCTTTTGGGCATTTAAAAAATTGGTAGTAAAAAAAAATATAGTACAGCAAATCCTAAAACGCATAATTTAAAACTATATTAATAAAGGTCGTAAAAAAATTGAATAAAAAAAATTATTCGTTATTTTTTTGTTGATTCGTGTAATTGATAAATTCTAAAATATCATCTTTACCAACTTTTTTTTCGGATGATGATGTGAAACTATTTGGCAATTCTTCCCACTGCTTTAAAAGTTCTTTTTCTATGTTTTTAATATTTCGTATTAATTCACTTTTGCTGTTTTTATCGGCTTTGGTATAAATTATACTAAATGGTATTTCTTTTTCGGCACACCATTGCATAAACTCTAAATCTATTAATTGCAATGGCAAACGGCTATCAATTAGTACAAATAAACACACCAAATTTTCGCGCTTTGTACAATAATCAATAATTAAAGCCGAAAATTTATCGCGATTGGTTTTACTTGTTTTTGCATAACCATAGCCCGGTAAATCTACCAAATGCCAATTTTCGTTTATTAAAAAAAAGTTTATGAGCTGCGTTTTACCCGGTGTGCTGCTGGTTTTAGCCAACTTATTATTGTTGCACAACATATTTATTAACGACGATTTACCCACATTGCTTCTGCCAATAAAAGCATATTCGGGTAATGGAGATTTGTTGCAGTCGCCTAATTTGGCGGCACTTTTTACAAAGGTGGCTGATGAGATTTGCATTATAATAACCCCTTTTCTTTTAAGTATGAATTAAAATGTCGTTCTTTTTTACTTAAGTAAACATCGTTTAACGTTACCAATATACCGGTTTCTTCAACCCCTCCAAATGTGGGGTTAATTGCAGTACCAAAGCTTTTCATGGTTGGGCTTAAATTCATGTAGGCATTTACTAAAGGTGGAATATTTTCGCCAATAGCCCTCACTTTTTTATTTAAAAGCGCATGACCCGATTTGTAATCTAAATTTTTTAATTCGTTAATAAATTCCGAAACATCTGTTTGTAAATTTACACTGTGTATAGGTGTGACTAATTGCTCATTATCCGGAAAATAAAAATTAATAAATGATAAAATATAATCACGGGCTTGTACATTAAAATCGGTATACATAGTTACCTTTCCAAAAAAATGTTTTTGACTAGGATTATCCAAAACAATTGCGCCCAAGCCATCCCATAAATTATCTAAACTAAATAAACCTTTACGAAATTGCTCGCTGGGTTGGTAAGCAGGTTGTATAAACGATCGACCTAACTCAATTGTTTCTGCCAAATAATTTTTATAAAATCCTTCGTTAAAATTAAATAATTCGGTTGTGGCTAAATTAACTTTACCATTAATATATTCCGCATCTTTACATAATATAAACCGGTAAGCGCCTACTATTTCTTTTTCCTCAGG
The DNA here is from genome assembly GCA_043772435.1 of Bacteroidota bacterium. Lineage (GTDB taxonomy): Bacteria > Bacteroidota > Bacteroidia > B-17B0 > Aurantibacillaceae > Aurantibacillus. Next base: position 2,947 of record JAYVGH010000127.1, on the reverse strand, counting down.
ATTCCAAACTAAAAGTTGTTGATACGGGTGTGAACTAGTATCAAACTCATCGATATCTATATTTTTTCCGGTTCCACCACCTGCATGTCTAAAAGTAAGTTCGCGCAATCTGCCAATTTCGCGCATTACATTTGGCGAATTGTGGTGTGTAATTATATAAATCTCGTTAGTACCATTGTTGGTTTTACGAACATAGCGCTCCTTTGTTAGTTCATCTAACAAGGCTTGTTTATTAACTGATTCAATAATAGTTTGCATCGCTTAACTTGTAAATATACACTAATTATAAAAAAAAGGATTTTTTTTGTAACTTTATAAATCTTTTTTAAAATGTTTAATAAAACAAATAACTTTTTACTTTTTTTACTTTTTTTATCGAAAGTATTTTTGTGCCAAACTTCAAATTACGTTTTTACGTTATCAAAAACAAACGAAATTTGTACAAAAGGAGCGGCAGGCATCCAAATTGACACTTTAAAAACCAATGACACACTTAGCATTGCTTGGAGTAATGGTCAAACAAATATATCAAGCATTACAAATTTAGAAGAAGGTAATTATTCTGTACATGTAATTATTAAACACAAAAAAGATACTACCATTAATTTTAAAATAGAAAAAGAGCCCTGTCCTGTGGCATTTAGTAATCATTTTACGCCCAACAGCGATAATTATAACGATACTTGGAAAGTTTCGAACATTACTAATTATCCGAAATTTGAATTATATGTATTTAACAAATGGGGGCAGCAAATTCATTCGCAAAAAGGTAGCTACATCCCTTGGGATGGTAATTGGAATGGTATTAAAGTGCCAGATGGTACGTATTATTACGTTTTTTATTATGAATCGGGTAAAAATGATGTATTAAAAGGCGATGTAACTGTATTACGTTGATTAATTATTACTTTAAAATATTAATTTTTACGTGTTTGGTAAACACCACTATTGCGCAACAATTTCCGCAATACACACAGTTTATTTTCAATAAAATTGGTTACAATCCGGCTGCCAGTGGCACTTCTATTAATGCTCCTTACGAATTAATTTTTGGTGCCCGAACACAATGGATTGGCGTTAGCAATAATCCAAAATGTGGGTTTGCATCGTTTAATTACAATTTTGTACCTCAGCATGCCTACACAAAATGGCATAATGTGGGCATTTATATCGACCAAGATTAAAACGGAAACTTTGTACATAATGATGTTTGGTTAAGCTACACGTTTCATTTACTACTATCAAAAAAATTATTGCTTTCAACAGGGGTTTTTGCCGGCATAAAACAATACAGCATAACAAAAAATAATTTAGATAGAAACGACCCCGCGGTTTCGGGTAGCGCAAATCAAACCATAGCATTACCCGACATTAGTCCTGGTGTAAGACTTTCGAATAAAAAGTTTTTTATAGATTTTGCTTTACAGCAAATAACTGTTTTTTCGCAACGCGGCATTGGTGGTAAAATTGGAAGTCCGTCGCGGGTTATACCTCAGTACATTTTTAGTACAGGTCGTAAAGTAAAGTTTAACGATTACAATACAGGTATGTTAGCCATAAATTTACATGGCGGTGTTACCGGATTACCTTCGGTAGAGTTAAACGCTATGAATTATTACAATAAACGTTTTGCAATTGGATTTAGCGTTAGAAGCAAAAATTTTATATGTGCCATTATTCAATTTAGAATGTTAAACCTTGTAAATGTAGGCTTAGCATACGATTTATCAATTAATAAAATGTATAGAGGCTCGCCCAATACTGTTGAAATAATGGTAAGTTTTAGTCCGGTTTTTGGTGGCGAAAAGGTTGATAAGGCTAAAATGGGGAGAGTTGTGGATGAGTGCTCATTTTAGTTTATTATTTACTAAAATGCAATTTTAATTTAAAGGTTATTTAATTAAAAAATTAAACAAATGGGATTAAATACCAGCCAAAAATTGATTCTCACAAAACCAAAACTTATTCCCACAAACTGAAAACGCATTCTCACAAAATGGAAGTCTTTTTAACATTTAGAATTGGTATATTTGTTAAAACAAAAATTATGATACAATTTATTAATATAATTAAAAAACAAAATAGTAAAATAGTATTATTATTTTTAGTATTAGGTTTTAAAAATAGTGTAGCACAATGCACTAGTAGTTTTAATTATACACTTGGTAGCAATGGTACTGTATATTTTAATAGTACATCAGTAGGCACAACTTCAGCAACAAACTATTTTTGGAATTTTGGTAATTCCACAAGTTTATCGGGCACTAATATAATTTCTCCGTCGGCAACTTATACTACAAATGGCAATTACGTTGTAAGTTTAAGTTTTGTAACACCTTTAAGTTGTACAGTAAGTTCAAACCAAACAATTACAATTTCAAATGTTACAGGCACATGTAATTTAGTAGCTAATTTTTCATATTCATTAGGAAATAATGGATTAGTTAATTTTACAAACACATCAGTTAATACTAATTCTACTACCATACATAATTGGAATTTTGGAAATGGAAGTAACAGCACTGCAATAAATCCAACACTTACATACTCTACTAATGGTACATATCCTGTTTGTTTAAGTGTAAGTAATAGTTCGGGTTGTGTAAATAATTTTTGTCAAAATATTATAATTTCTAATAGTACTAACACATGCAATATTGTGGCAGCCTATTCTGGATTTTATGGCAATAATGGGTTAGTTACATTTACCAATTCATCCGTTAATACAAATTCTACTACAACCTATTTTTGGAATTTTGGGAATGGTGTAACAAGCAGTTCAACAAATCCAACTATAACATATACAGCTAATGGCGTTTACAATATATGTTTAACCGCTTTTAATGGCGGTACCGTATGTAGTGCTACTAGTTGTAATAATTTTACTGTTTCAAATGTATTAAGTTCGGGTACATGTAGCTTAGTTGCAAATTTTTCTCAAAATAGT
>JAYVGH010000126.1:0-40628 GCA_043772435.1 Bacteroidota bacterium | reverse complement strand
TACAAAGTTTAAAAAAAGTACAAAGCAGCAACCCTGTTTTTATTTTAGATGAGATTGATAAAATTGGTAGCGACCATCACGGTAATCCATCATCGGCATTGCTAGAGGTATTAGACCCTGAACAAAACAGCACCTTTTACGATAATTTTTTAGAACTTGATTACGACTTAAGCAAGGTAATGTTTATTGCCACGTGTAATAATTTATCAACCATACAGCCGGCTTTGCGTGATAGGATGGAAATAATAGAAGTAAACGGTTACACGGTTGAAGAAAAATTAATGATCGCGAAAAATCATCTCCTACCCAAACAAGTGGAGGAAAGTGGTTTAAAAAAACAACAGCTAAAGCTTGCCGATAAAACAATTGAATACATTATTGAAAATTATACAGCCGAAAGCGGCGTGCGTAATTTAGAAAAAAAATTAAGCAAAGTTGCTCGCAACATGGCGGTGCACATAGCAAAAGATGAGGCTTTGCCAAAAATTACCGAAGAAGAAATTTTAAAAATTTTAGGACCTTCGCACATAAAAAATAAATACCAGGGCAACGATATTGTTGGCGTAGTAACAGGTTTAGCCTGGACACAAGTTGGAGGTGATATTTTATTTATTGAAACCAGCCTTAGCAAAACCAAAACGGGTAAGCTAACCCTTACCGGTAATTTGGGCGATGTAATGAAGGAAAGTGCCGTGCTGGCTTTAGAATATTTAAAGGCGCATCCGCAATTAATTAACCTGAGTACCGAAGAAATTGAGCAGCACAATGTACACATACACGTACCCGAAGGTGCTACTCCAAAAGACGGACCAAGCGCGGGCATTGCCATGCTTACCTCTTTAGCAAGTGCTTTTACAAAACGTAAAGTAAAAAAAGCATTAGCCATGACAGGTGAAATTACCTTACGTGGAAAAGTATTGCCTGTTGGCGGCATTAAAGAAAAACTATTAGCAGCTAAACGCGCCGGCATTAAAGAAATTATTTTATGTGCCGATAATAAAAAAGATGTAGACGATATTAAACCCGAGTATTTAAAAGGTTTAACGTTTAACTATGTTGAGAGGATGGAAGAAGTATTGGTGTTGGCTTTGTTGAAGTGATGATTAGTGTTTGCTATTAAACTTAAAACGTTATTAAAAAAGTTGTTCCTTTTTGTAGTTTAATTTCTAATTTACCATCTAGTTGTTGTATTAAAGAGTTGATGAGTTGTAAACCAAGAGTTTCAGGGTCTTTAGTATTTATTTGTTGCGATATACCAATACCATTATCACAAACTTTAAGTAAGCATTTGTTTTTGTATTTAGGGCTGTCAATAAGTTCAATTATTATTTTTCCTTTTTGCTTTTCAATAAAAGCATATTTATATGCATTTGATAATAGCTCATTAATAATAAGACCGCAAGGTATAGCTTTGTTTATGTCAAAATAATCATTGCTTACGCTTACATTTAATTGAATCTGAATATTATTTTTTATAGTATATGTTTGTGAAATATATGAAACCAACTCCTCTAAATACTCTTTAATATTAAGTGTTGATAAATTTTTAGAGCGGTATAGTAATTCATGAATAATTGCCATTGATTTTATTCTTCCAATGCTTTCAATATATTTTTCTTTACCAACTCCATCTGCAATTTTATCGGCTTGTAAATTTAAAAGACTGGAAATAATTTGTAAATTATTTTTAACCCGATGATGAATTTCTTTTAATAATACTTCTTTTTCTACTAACGAAGATTTTATTTTTTCTTCAATTTTTTTTCGCTCTAAAAATGCAGGAATGGATATATCTGTAGCTTTTCGTTGTTTATTATTTTGCTTTAAGTGCTGTTCTATTTTATGCGGTGGCGCCATAATAAATGTGCAATTTTTGTCGCCTTTTGCTTTACAGGTAATTTCAACTGAAGTTAACGACATATCAAAACTAGCTTCGCACCAGCCGCTGGAATATCCGGCATTCATAATACATACCGGTGTTGTAGACTTTTTTCCTGCTTTTACCCAGCTATCTGCTTCAAACGAGTAGGGGTGGTTATATTTGATGTAAAAATTTTCATCAGGGCTTGGGTTGCATTCCTTTAAAATGTCTACAAATGCCCAGCCCGAATAAGCAAAGTGTACCGGTCCGGCAGATAATTTACTAATCGGATCTTTAAGCCCCATTTTTTTATGAAAATTTTTGGCGTCCTCAATTCCCAACATATGCGCTAAATCAAACAGAATGTTTTTGCCAATATTAATGGCTTCTTCTTTTCCTCTGTCACGGTAAAAATAACTTATCGAATTTAAAAATTCAAGAGATAAAGCCGATGCACGTACTAAAATATAACGTTCACCTTTAATTATCAATACTTCCTTTTGAAGGGTTTAAACGTAACGATTTAAAATAATTTCCAACAGTTTCTTGAGCTTTTTCAAAAATAGGTTGTATGTTTTTAGGAGTTTTTACCGTAGATTCTTTTAAAAAATTCACACTACTACTCTTCTTAAGTTTCGTATTTTCTTGTTTTAACCGTATTATTTCGGTTCTTAATCGTTTTATGTCAACAGACTCTTTTTTCATAAAGGGATTTAAAAGTAAGAACAGTAACAATGGAAATTAAAATTAATAAAAATTTATTAATATTCAATTTTATTAGTGTGTAAACCTATTATTGGTGAACTACATAAGTGGGGTACAAAACACAGAAAAAGAATTATTGCGAGAAAATAGTATATTGCTTAATAAAATAATTTAATGAATATTTTATTTATTTGTAGCCGCAATAAATGGCGCAGTCCAACGGCAGAAGTTATTTATAAAAACCATGTTGGTTTATTTGTAAAATCAGCGGGTACAGAGCCCTCCGCGAGGATTAGAATAACTGCAAAAATTATTATTTGGGCAGACGTAATATTTGTTATGGAAAAAAAGCATAAGCAGAGGATGGCAGAAAAATTTGTTGACGAAACTAAAGAAAAATATATTGTAGTGCTGGATATACCAGACGATTATAAATTTATGGACGAGGAATTAATTGAGGAAATAAAAAGCAAGGTTAACATTTACCTAAAAAAATAAATTAAAATCTAAATTATAACACTATCTTTTTTACCTTATTTTTTTTAAGCCACGATTTAATAATGATGTCAGAATCAGGATAATATTCTGAATGTTTAACTAATTCTTTTAATTCTTCAGGATTGGATAATTGCATGCTGCTATCTAAATAACCATAACCTTTGAAGCTGTTATTTTCAATTAATATGAGGGATTGCTCTTCAACGGTTCTACCTCTATCCATTAAAATAAAATTTTGTTGATTATATGTATTTTCTTTAATAAGTTGATTAACTCTTTTGTTATATACTTCAATTTCCTCATTATCGTTACAAATGCCGTTACATTTTTTTAATTGATGGTTAAAACAAACAGATTCATCGCTTGTTAAATTACAGTATCGTAAACAAAGCTGATATTCCTCCAACCAATTTTCTATTCGTTCTCTGGCACTAGAATAAGTTATAAATGTATGCAGTGCATTTTGCGATTCGTTATACGCAACAATTTTTAAATTAATAATTTCGCTTTTATCCATAAACCAATCTATTGAATGGCTAAACAATTCAGCTTTAAGCATACGGTTGTATTTTGGTTTGTGTTTTTTTATTTCTTCCGATTCTAAAAGTAGTGCAATAAGCTCGCTACCCGTTTTTACAAAGTTTACTGAATAAAGGTCGTTCAGCATTTTTTTACCCTTATTTTCTTTAGTATTAAAATGGCTCACGGCCCGATTATACATATTAGTGCTTTTACCTATATAAATAATGTTATGTTCTTTATCTAAAAAATAATATACGCCGCATTCCTCAGGTATTTTTTCTAAAATGTAATGTTTCATTTTGTCAATTCGGCGCGTCATTAGTGCCTCTACACCTTGATTTTTGTATTGAGGATGAGTATTTTTTAATTGTAAAATTAAATCAAACAGTTTGGCGGTAGCAACGGCATCGCCTTCAGCACGGTGTCGGTTTTCTATTTCAATACCTAAACTTTCGCACAATTTCCCTAAACTATACGAAAATTTGTTAGGTATAAATTTACGGCTCAACCTTACAGTACAAAGTTTTTCTCTTTTAAACAAATAACCAAGCGATGCAAATTCTTCTTTAATAAACCCGTAATCAAAACCTACATTGTGGGCAACAAAAATGTTATTTTCGGTTAACTCAATAATTTTTTTTGCTACTTGCGCAAAGGTAGGCGCATCTTTTACCATATCGTTGGTAATACCTGTTAGGCTTGTAAAATAAGTTGATATAAAACATTCGGGATTTATCAGCGTTGTAAATTTTTCTACAACCTGCAAACCATCGTGTACCAAAATACAAATTTCTGTAATTCGTCCTTTTCTATATTCAAACTTACCACCACAGGTTTCTATATCAATTATTGTAAACATCTACACAAAGTAAATGCATTTATGCGCATAGTACTGCTATAAATTGTAGTAAGTATTATTTAATCATTTTTAAATACCTTATAGTATCGTTTAAATAATCAATAACAGTAAAGGTTTGTGATTTTAATATTATTAAATCTGACTGGTTAAAATCGTTATTATCGCTGCATTTTAAAGGTGCTTGCAAACCAGACTGAACAGAAACAGCAAATAAATTTTGTGCTGAACACGTATTTATTACACAATCAAACTGCTTGTTTTTTAAATTGATTAATGTAGTTTGTTTGGGCAATTTAAATACTGTTTTTTGTTTAGCTGTAAAGCATTGCCAATCGCCAAAACTCGGCTGCTTGGCGTTTAATTCAATACAAAGTATTTCTATAAACTTTTTGCTATCTGCACAAAATTTATCAATTACACTTTTATTTACAGATGTTTGGTTATCAATTATAATAGCTATTTTTTGAATAGCATCCCAACTTAAAAATTGCTTTTTGCGGTTAGCAGTATCTTTTTGGATTTGAGATTTGAGGAGTATGTTGGTAATGGATTTCAAAAATAAAAATAAATAGTTATAAGCACTAACGCAAATAGCACCTGTAGCAACATTAAGACTAACTTTATAAGGCGCTTTTTTTTACAAATTCTTCTCTAAAAAAGCATATCTGTAATCTGTTGGTGGTACAAAAACTTCTTTAATAGTACGTGGGCTTACCCAACGTAATAAATTTATTTTTGCGCCGGCTTTATCGTTAGTGCCACTGCCACGGGCACCTCCAAAAGGTTGCTGTCCTACAACTGCACCTGTACATTTATCGTTTATGTAAAAATTACCTGCGGCGTTACTTAATTTTTTTGTTGCCAATTCAATCGCATAACGGTCTTGTGCAATAATAGCACCTGTTAACGCATAAATAGATGTTGAATCGACTAATTCTAATGTCTCTTCAAATTTATCGGCATCATACACAAAAATAGTTAACACAGGTCCAAATAATTCCTCGCACATGGTAACGTATTTTGGGTCTTTGGCTAAAATAATAGTAGGCTCAATAAAATACCCTTTTGATTTATCGTAATTACCACCTGCAATTATTTCTACGTTACTGTCTTTTTTAGCTGCATCAATATATTTGGCTAATTTGTCAAAACTTTTTTCGTCTATTACAGCATTAATAAAGTTTGTAAAATCTTCAGTACCACCCATTTTCATACTTTTTAAATCGGCAAGTACCAATTTTTTTGTTTCTTCCCACAAGTTACTCGGAATATAAACACGTGATGCCGCTGAACATTTTTGCCCTTGGTACTCAAACGCACCGCGCGAAATTGCCGTAGCCAGCACATTTACATCGGCACTTTTATGGGCCATTATAAAATCTTTACCACCTGTTTCGCCAACAATGCGCGGGTAACTTTTGTATTTGTGAATATTATTGCCAATTGTTTGCCAAATAGTTTGGAAAACTTCTGTACTTCCTGTAAAATGTATGCCACCAAAGTCTTTATGGTTAAATACTACTTCCGCAGCATCGGGTCCGCTTGGGTAAATTAAATTAATTACACCATCGGGCACGCCTGCTTTTTTAAATATTTCCATTAACACATTTGCACTGTAAACTTGGGTATTGCTTGGTTTCCAAACCACAACGTTACCCATCATAGCGCAACTTGATGGTAAATTGCCTGCAATTGCAGTAAAATTAAACGGAGTTAAAGCGTAGATAAACCCTTCTAAAGGGCGCCATTCAAGCCTGTTCCAAACACCAGGGCCAGAAACAGGTTGTTCACTGTAAATTTCCGCCATGTAACTTACGTTAAAACGTAAAAAATCTATTATTTCGCAAGCACTATCAATTTCGGCTTGATAGGCATTTTTACTCTGCCCAAGCATGGTTGCGGCGTTTAATTTAGCACGATATGGTCCAGCAATTAAATCGGCGGCTTTTAAAAAAATAGAAGCGCGGTGTTCCCAACTTAAATTTTGCCATTTTTCCTTTGCAGCCAAGGCCGCTTCAATAGCTTTGGTAACATGATTTTTATCGCTTTTATGAAAATGGGCTAAAGTATGCTGATGATCGTGTGGCGGATGTAAACGCACTATTATGTTACTGCGAACTTCTTCGGCACCAATATACATCGGTATATCCAGTTCTACATTTCGTAAATTAGCAAGCATTGCTTGTAACTCTTTGCGCTCGGCACTTACAGCAGAATATTGTTTAATGGGTTCGTTAATAGGGGTGGGTACTTTATAAATTCCTTTAGGCATAGTTTACGTTTAAATTTTTTTAAAATTTGTGCTAAATATAGGATGTATTTATTACTATAGCAATTGATTTTGTAAGATTAAATATATTTAACCTACATACACTTTGCAAAAACCGAGGCAATAAAAAAGCCCTTTTCTTTTTTTGAAAAGGGCTTTAATTTTATTATAAAATTAATTACTTTTTAAACTCTGTTACAACGTTATCGTAACATAAATAATAATTTCCTTTTGGTAAATTATCAATATTTATTTGTTTGCCAAATCCTTTTTTAACAACTACACCATAAGCATCAAAAACTTCATAGCCTGTTTCAGCAGTAAAATCAACACCAACGCCATTTTTTAGTAGGGCAAACGATGGTTTATCATTTGCGGATTTAGCTGTTACATCAGAAGAAACTTTAGTAGTGGAGTTTAAACCTTTTTGTTTTACGCGGTATTTATTATCGCCGCTATGCATAGTTACTTTAAAAGAGTATTCGTGGGCATCCGGCGAGCCAATACCATCTACTTCGCCAATCGGAATCCATTTATTCCATTTAAACTGCTCAATAATGAAAGGAAGTGAACCCGATTCGTTTTTAGTGTTCCATTTTAATATTCCGGCAGGAGAAACATTTATCGTTAAAACTTCAAACGTTGGTTTTGGTTTTAAGTCATCCATGTTTAATACTTTAGGGGTGCAACCGTCTTTATGAATAATTTCGATGGTTACAGCTTCGCCGTATTTTAATTGTAGAGATGATAAATCAATTTCAAAAGCGCTTGAGTTAGTCTCATCAGTAGTAACTTTACCGTTTACTTTAATTTCTTGAGCACAAAAACCAACACCGCTATTACCAATCGCATTTTGAACAAACACATTTTTGTTTTGGTATTTCCCCTCCACAACAAGAGTAGCCGAATTAACAAAGTTGTTAAGTACAAATGCTGAGGCTAATGTTAAGAGTATTTTCATTGTATTATTACGAGTTAATGATTTTATAGTGCAAATATATATAATTTATCGACGAATTTTGCAAATTTCTTATCACATTTTACGAGATTTAACAATTAGGAAAAGTAGGCTTAAGAATAAGATAAGACCAAATAATATAAAATACGATTTTTTAAAGTGAATTTTAGTTACTACGCTGTCTTTTTTGTAACTCCAAATTAAGCCAATTATAAACACCAGAGCGAAAAATACCGCAAAAATCAGTTGGTTTTTTGTAAACATTTTTAATTTGTAAAATTAACGCATTAAAAATAAAAAATTGTAAAAAAAATTATAAACTTACAAATTGTTAATTACTATTTTAATTAGATTTTTGTGAAATTAAATAAGTACCTTTTTATTATTTTTTTTACCGTTTTAGTAACGTTTTTATCGCACGCAACTTCTTTAAAATTGGCATATAAATCGCTAAACGAATTTGATTATTTTAAAGCCAAAAAATTATTTTACAGTATAAATAAAAAATACATAAACCCTTATGCATCCTATGGTTTAGCTACTATTTATGTTAGAAACGATAATCCGTTTTTTAATTTAGACAGTGCAAGCAAATACATAAATTTAAGTTACACAACTTTTATTTTTAAAGAAAAACCAAATCTGTTTTTTAAGTTTAAAATAGATAGTATTGGCATTTTAAAAATGGTAGACTCCATTGCTAATAAAGCGTTTTTAGTTATTCAAAAAAATGATTTGGTAACTGTTTACAACCATTTTTTGCGACAAAATTATTTGGCAAACGCGTTTATTTTAAAACGGGCTGTTTTTTTACGTGATGAGTTGGAGTTTAATTTTACGCTGTCGGAAAACAAAAGTTCTTTCACACAACAATTTATAAATACGCATCCTCAAAGCGAATTTATTTCGGAAGCTTTTTTAGTGTTAGAACGTCAGATTTATAGTGAAATAACAAAAAACGAAAGCGATGCGGAGTATATTTCGTTTTTAAAAAATCATCCAAAAAACGTTATGCAGCAATCGGCTTACGAAAAATTATTCCAAATTTATAAAGATAAATCGTCGGTTGCCGGACTTACTTTTTTTGTAAATAATTATCCAAAAGCCCCGCAAAATATGGAAGCCTGGAAGTTATTGTTTTCGTTGTCGGTAAAATCGTTTAGTAATTTTGAATTAGAAAATTTTTTAACCATTCATCCCAATTGTCCCTTAAAAAATTCGTTATTAACCGAATTGGAGTTAAATAAATTGCAACTTTTTTCGTATCAAAAAAACGATTATTTGGGTTTTATAGATTCTTCGGCAACTGCAATTATTCCGATAATATATGATGCAGTTACTCCGTTTAAAGAAGGCTTATCGGTAGCTACAAAAAACGATTCGGTTTATTTTATTAATAAAAAAAATCAAAACGTTTTTCAGCAATATTATTCCGATGCTTACCCTTTTAACAATGGAGTAGCTGTTGTAAAACAATTAAATAAATGGTTGTTTATAAATCGCCAGGGTCAGTTTATTTCCGATGCTTATGACGAGGTAAACGAATTAAGCAACAACTGTTACGTATTTAAAAAAAATAATAAATACGGGGCATTGGATATGTTTGCTCAGCTTTTAATAGAACCGAAATTTGAAAAATTAGGTGATTTTAAAAACGAATTTGCCTATTACATCGAAAATGGTAAATATGGTTTTATTTCAAAAACCGGTTATGTAAACAAAGCACAATACGATTGGATTTCGGACATAGGAAGTGATAATATTGCAATTATTAAACAAAATAATAAATACGGGCTTATCAACTATAAAGATTCTACTATTTTACAAGCTCAGTTCGATCAGATTATAAGGGCAAAAAACAGTATTTTTATATTGGTACAGGAAAATAGTTATGGCTATTATTCAGGGTTAACAAATTGCTACCTTACCCAAATTAATTACGATTATTTAAAGGAAAAACCGGCCGATTTTTATACAAATGGCAACCTGTTAAAATTATTAAAAAACACAGGCAGTAAACTTAACCGAACTAAACAACAGGCTTTTATTGATTTTAACGGAAAAATGAGCATAGATTTTGGAACTTACGACGAACTTAATTTTGCCTCAAATAATTTGATAAAAGTAAAACGTAAAAATAAATATGGTTTTTTAGATAGAAAATTAAGCGTGGTTATATCCTATAAATACCAACAAGCCGATGATTTTAAAGATAGTGTTTCCATTGTGAAATTAAAAGACAAAATAAGCTTGTTAAACTTGGCTGGAAAAGAAATTTATACCACCGAATTTGAAATTGAAAAAATAAGCCCGCATTATTACCTCGTAAACTCACCCGAAAAAGCAGTAATAAACAATAGGGGAGAGGTGTTTTTTAGCCAAGTAGAGTCCATTCAAAAGTCGGAAAATAATAGCTTAATAATTACTTTAACTAACAATCAATTAAAACTAATACACGATTAAAAAACAATTTGTAATTTTAAAATCTAAATACTTTGTCACCCTGAGCGAAGTCGAAGGGTAATTAACATATAAACTATTAAAAACTAAACCCTAACCACTTTTTAAAATGAGCAAACCTCACAACTTTAGCGCCGGCCCCGGAATTTTACCAGAAGAAGTTTTAAAACAAGCAGCAGAAGCTTGTATTAATTTTGATAATATGAATTTATCGCTTCTTGAAATTAGCCACCGTAGTAAAAATTACGAAGCTGTAATGGCCGAGGCGCAAAGCATTATTAAGGAATTATTTGAAGTTGGCAGCGATTACGAAGTACTATATTTAGGTGGCGGAGCAAGCTTACAATTTGCCATGATTCCGTATAATTTATTGCCCGAAAACGGGACGGCTGCCTATGTAAACACAGGCGTTTGGGCAAGTAAAGCTATAAAAGAAGCTAAAATTATTGGAAATACCAATGTTGTAGCCAGTAGCGAAGATAAAAATTTTAACTACATCCCAAAAGGTTACACTATACCAACAGATGCCGATTATCTACACATTACCAGCAACAACACTATTTTTGGCACACAGTTAAAAGAATTTCCAAAAAGCCCAATTCCATTAGTGTGTGATATGAGCTCGGATATTTTTAGCCGTAAAGTAAATGCTAACGATTTTACATTAATTTATGCAGGCGCTCAAAAAAATATGGGTCCGGCTGGTAGCACTATGGTAATGGTAAAAAAAGATGCGTTGGGCAAAACAGGTCGTAAAATGCTTTCTATGCTCGATTATCAAGTGCACATTAAAGGTGGTAGTATGTATAATACGCCTCCGGTATTCCCAATATACGTTACATTATTAACTTTAAAATGGTTAAAGAAAAACGGCGGTGTTGCGTGGATTGAAAAAATAAACCAGCTAAAAGCCGATGCTTTATATAATGAAATTGACAGAAACACGTTGTTTTTTGGAACTACTGCTAAAGAAGATAGAAGCCAAATGAACGTTTGTTTTTTAACCAACAAACCCGAGTTAGAGCCTGAGTTTGATAAATTATGGAAAGAAGCTAACATTAGTGGCATACGCGGCCACCGCGATGTGGGCGGTTACCGCGCTTCTTTATATAATGCATTGCCGCTAAGCAGCGTACAGGCATTGGTAGAAGTTATGCAGGCGTTTGAGAAAAAGTTTGCTTAAGTTGCCGTCATTGCGACGAAGGAAGCAATCTTACAGAGTATATGAGATTGCTTTTGCAGATTGAAAAAATCGGCATCGCAATGACGAAAATCGGATTAAAATTGAAAAATATCAGTACCGTCATTGCGACGAAGGAAGCAATCTCAAACTCAAAGTAAAGTATACATTGCTTCAAAATAATTTATACCTTTTTTGTTTTTTTTATCTCAAAGTTAAAAATATCTTTTAAAGGTACTTTAAGTGCTTTTGATATAGCGTAGAGCATGCACGATGTTACGTTGTTTTCGCCTCTTTCTATCCTGCCAATTTGTTTACCGGAGTTACCAACCAAAAAACCTAAATCTTCCTGAGTTAAATTTTTAGCCAAACGCAACTCTCTTATATGTTCTCCTAAAGTATTAAGAAATTTTTTATCGGTTACATTTTGCACATACAATTATGCCTTTGTTTGCAAAAAAACAAAAGCCCATATATGGGTTATTTATTTAATTAAATTATATTTTGGTAACATTAACATAATATTAATATGATATTTTTAAAAAATAATTAAAAAACTAATCCCCATGAAAAAACTAAAACAAAAAATTTTAACTGGCTTTTTCTTTGCAAGCACATTAACTATTAACGCACAAACATTTTCTTCGTTTAATCCACCACCCAGTAATATTACTAAGTGTTCTGTCCCACCAAGTAATATGATTAATTCTATTCTGGCCTCAGTTCCATTATGCAGTGGGCAAACTATAAATGATTACTATACTAATGCTAAAGATACTATTTATATAAATTTAAATTTTTGGGTAGCAAAACCAACCTCGGGTATAGGTGTTTATGATAATATAACATATAACGACGCATTAAATCATATCGTAGCATTAAATACAATTATGGATAGTTTATATGCTCCACATCTAGTTATTTATCCTACACCAATATATATTAAAAAAAGCAAAATACGTTTTATTCTTAAAAATTTTGCATTTGTAACCAATAATAATATTTACTCAAATTTGGTATTGAATCAGTACGGATACATTAATACAGATAAACAAGCTATTAACTGTATTTGGGGGACACATCCTACTGTAAATAACATCATCGAAGCAAGTCAGCCAATACCTTCAACGGAAATAAAATTCATTATGCCTCCAACAATATTTGGTCAAGGTCTGGGAGATTCTGGAGTATTGGCACATGAGATAGGACATTGTTTAGGCTTAGGACATACTGGACCATATTCTGGCTACAATCCCACGGGCACGCCACCAAGTACTGCTTTCCCATATGATTATTGGTACGAAGATTCTTTGATTTGGGGAGTTGCTGCACCTTGTTCTACTTTGCCAACCAATAGTTCAAATAATATTATGAGTTATAGTTACTGTAGGCATTATCTCAGTCCACAACAGCTTGCAATTATGCATTATAATTTGGTAGAAAGTCCTTTGGGTGCTACAATATATAATTCTCCTTGTAATAATACGGATTCATTGCAAAATATTATAATAAACAACGACACTAATTGGTATAACCCTGTTTATCCTAAAGGGAATATAATTGTTAAGGCGGGAAAGAGCCTAACTATTAATTGCTTGGTGTTTATGAGAGAACATTCAAAAATAATAGTTGAACCCAGCGCAAAGTTGACGGTTAGTGGGGGTACAATACAAAGCGCTTGTTTTAGATTTTGGGAAGGTATTGAGGTTTGGGGTAATGCCAGCCTTTCACAAATAATAGGCTCAAACAATATGAGTACAAACCAAGGCATGATAGTATTACAAGTAAATGCTAAAATTAAAGATGCAATTGTAGGCATTACTAACTGCAAAAAAATACTGGGTGGAGTTGATTTAACAACTACAGGCGGTATTATACAAAGCACATCATCCACCTTTCAAAACAACCAAATTGCAATAGATATGTACCCTTATGCCTCTTACAAAAAAGGCTACAGAAAATCCGAATTAAGTTTTATAAAGAGTACAACCTTTGATATTAATGTTAATTACAAAGGCCAGGGCGTAACACAAGCCCCTTATGCTTTTATTAGAACTGAAGATGTTTATGGTTTGCCAATTTTAGGTTGTTATTTTGCTGGTGATGACAATATGATTGGTATTTATGGTTTAAACAGTCGCTTAGTTGTGAAAGATTATTGTGCATTCCCTATAAGCCCTACAAATTGCGGAAGTGGCACCCCAATTCAAAATAATTTCAATTTATTAGGAAAAAGTATTTATTTACAAAATACTACCTCTACTAACTTTAGTACAATTGATCATGCACTATTTACGAACAATGATTTAAAAAGCAATGCTGAAGTATATGTTAACCATGTAAATAATGTTGAAATAATAAATAACGAGTTTTATGTGGACGGAGGTAATGCCTTACCCGCGCCTAATTACGGAATTTATTTAAATAATTGTACAGGTTATAAGGTTGAAAATAATTTATTTCAAGGCTCTTATACAGGTAAAAATGCAGGTATTTATGTAAACAATAGCGGACCAAATCCCAATAGTATTTACAACAATACTTTTAATACTCTAAAGCAAGGCCTGTGGGCTTTAAACCAAAACTTCGATCCCTTTACCGGCAATGGTTTGGTAATGAATTGTAATGATTTTATATTGAGTAATACATACAACATTGGCATACAAAAAACTAATAAAAGCTTGGCTAGCGCACCCAACAATACGGGCGTTAATACTACGCAAGGATTTTATCTTTCTACAAACGACCAAACAAGTGTTCGTAATAAATACTACACAACTGCTTGTAATGCCAATGCCGAAAATAAATATTACATTGGTACGGGCAACAGTTTTGCCATTAGCAGCCACGGTTCGTTTTTAGGCTCACAATTTCATCCTACACCGCAAACCAGCAACAGTTGTAGTAATGCAAGCGAGATTGTGGACATTGTCGGGACAAGCGGACCAGCAAGCCCTACGAAATCTACTTACTGCCCTGTAAATTATTTAAGCAGTTTTGGTTTTAGGGCTTTGACCGATGCTTTAACTACTAATAGAGGCAATAAAACAGCCATAAGTAATAGCTTAACGGCTACTACCGATGGCGGCAATACACAAACGCTTTTAAATGCAATTATAGGCAACACTAGCCCGGGGAAATTAAAAAACCAGTTATTAGCACCGGCGTTTTTAAGCGATACTGTTTTAAAAAAATATTTTTTAAAACCAAATGTACCCAATGGGCATTTAAAAGAAGTGTTTGAAAAAAATGCCCCTGTTACACAGCCCGTATGGCAAATAGTACAAAACTTAAATTTGCCTAATGGTATATTTAACCAAGTGCATACCGCACAAAACCAAAATAAATTAAGTTCCCGCAATGCCCTGCAGGCACAAGTACAGTTAGCCCAACGCGAAATTGGCTTGTTAAACAACGAAAAAATACGCCGTTTTATTATGGATACAAGTGGGGTGCAGGTTGATAGTATTTTAGCCATTTACGATTTAAAAGAATTACCAAACAGCGCTTTTGATGCCGTAAACTTTTTAATAAGCACAGGGCGTTTTGCTGATGCCATTGCAGCCATAGCCGATTTAAACGCCAAAAGCCCTGCTAATAACAACTTTTGTAGGTTAGCACAATATGCTTTAGCATTGGCACAAACACCTAAAATTGTTGAGCAATGGCAATACGATCCAGCTATTAAAGATTTTATAATAAGCCAAGCTAATGAAGTAGATTATAAAACGCAGGGCCTGGCAGAGGCTTTAATAGCAAAAGTATGGGCCATTAAAACTATAGAAGAACGCTTAGAGCCAATTGTACCTAACACAGGTGGGCGTTTGGGCAATATCAATAGTAGTAACGAAGCAAGTGCCGAACAAATAGAGTTAGCAACCGGCATTAGTGTTTACCCCAACCCTGCAAACGATTTGCTAACAGTAAAGTTGGACGTTGAACTTACCGAAGCCATTACAATAAAAATTGTAGATGTAACAGGCAAAGTATTAATTGAGCAAACTTGCAACAATACGTGTAGCATTAAACTAAACACTTTACAAAATGGAATTTATTTTGTAAATTTATTTAATAATACAATTTTGATTAGCACTAAAAAAATTGTTGTAATAAAATAAATTTGAAAGTTAAATTTAAAGTAATAATTATTGTTTGCCTCTTGCATTGTATATGTAAGGGGCAAACTTATTTTAATAATTACTATAATATTGATTATATAAGCTTGGCAAGTACTAATATTTTTATGGAGCCAACCGATAGTAGTTTTACTTTTTTTAGTTATACCAAAAATGTTGCGGGTGGCAGACAAGATTTTACTACAAGCAGGTTAGACAAAAACGGTAATTTAGTATTAAATAAAAACCACAATATAAATAATTTAGATTATGCGGCTTATTTAAATGGTTATCGCCAATTTATACCCGCCACAAAATCAAGTTATTTTGCTACTGCTAATTTATATGGCACAACCAGTGCAACTATAATATTAAATAAAGTAAATAGGACTACATTAGATACAATTTTCACAAAGTACTACGATGATGGGCTTAATTTTTATAGCTTAAATAATTTTATAAAATTTAATGATAATAAATATTACTTAATTGGTACTAAAGGCAATACGAGTGGGCAATGGCCAGTTATCTTTCATTTAGATAGTAATTTGAATATTTTGAGTACAATTACAGTTAGTACAGCTTTAAATTTTAATTGTAATAATGCAACTTACAATACGACTAGTAAAAAAATACTTTTGGGTGGATATAAAAATAATACTACTAACCAAGTAGATTTAGATTTTGTAGAAATAGATACCTTAGGCAATATTACCAATACCTTGGTTATAGGTAACCAGTATTTAGGTATAGCTCAATTAAAATATAACAGTTTTGATAATAGTTATGTTTACAGCGGTACCAAAAGGACTAGTAAATATGGTAGTAATAGCATGTTTAGGATACAATTAACTAAATTAAATGCAAGCAATTTAAATATTACATGGAGTAAAACTTATGGCAGTGCATCAATAATAAACAGCCCGGGAAGTATAGTGTTAAATACTGATGGAAGTATAGTAGCTTGTGGAATGTATAGCGATAGTACAAGTTTACCTTTAATGAATTACGATACCAAAGGCTTTATATTAAAAGTAAATGCGCTAGGTGATAGCTTGTGGATGCGTCAATATAATAATTACCAAACCCCCTCCAATCCTTTAAACTATTTTGAGGCATTTTACGGTATTGAAAAAACGTACGATGGGGGCTACATAGCCTGTGGTGGGGTAATGAACCAACCCCAAGGCAAAGCTTGGGTGTTAAAAACCGATAGTTTAGGCTGCCTGAGCCCCGGTTGCGGCAGTATAATAAACGGCACAGCTACGGTAATTAGTGGTATTAAAACTCAACAAAAAAACGAAGAAGCGCAAAGCATTAGTATTTATCCTAACCCAGCTAATGATATTTTAAACATCAAATTAGAAAGTATTGATGAATTTATAATTATTAAAATATATAATAATTTAGGGCAAGTAGTCAAAGAAGAAAAGCCAATCTTTAACGACAAAGATGCATCCATAAATATTAGCGATTTACCTAATGGTTTTTTTTGTATACGGTTATATTCAAATGGGGAAATAGTAAACACTCAAAAACTAATTAAAAATTAGCGGAATGAAACGTTTATATATTTTACTAATATTTGTTTTTGGCTTTAAAAATAACTATGCACAAAAATACCAACCTTTTGATACCAATATGGTTTGGAAAGTTTTTCAAACTGGGAGTGCAAGTTATTACGGCTCAGGTGGCTCCTGTTATCGAGCAGATTCATATAACTATTTTGTAAAAGGGTATATTTTCAACAATGGAATTAACTGGCATAAAGTATATGCCAATGTGCTTCAATGTTCCTCTTATTCCGGTAATAATTGCAATGCAAGTTTTACTCCAACCAATTCAGTTCAATTTATAGGTATGTTTTCAAATGATACTATTTCCAAAAAAGTTTATTTTGTCCCTACGCCAACATTAACTTCAAATTTTACCCCAAATGATAATAATTTAATTTTTAATTCAAACAATAAAACAATAGGAGATACAATGTTTGTATATTCAGGTGGCAACCCATCGTACAAAATACTAACATATAAAATAACACAAATTGATTCTGTTTTATTGGGAATAAAATATCATAAAATATTTTTGGGTGTAACAACAAATACTTATAATTATAGCCCAAATTACGCACATTTTATAGAAGGTGTAGGAAGTGATGAGGGAATATTTGATAGTAGGTTTAGCGCTCTGTCTGGTTGGTCATCAAAACTTGGTTGTTTTTCAAATACTAGTTATACCAAATATTTTGCAGGACTAAATTTTTGTTCTGTTTCAATACAAGCTTATCCAAATGCTTTAAGAGATACTACAGTATGTTTTAATGGCTTACCAGCTGGAATAAATAATAATAGTTTACAAACTTACGATATTAAAATTTATCCTAACCCTGCCACTAATTTATTAAATATAAAAATTGAAACGGAACATGCCGAAAGTGTTACAATTAAAATTATTGACGTAACGGGTAAACTTATGTTGCAACAAAACTACACCAATAATTGTAGCATTAATATACAAAATTTGGATAATGGCATATATTTTATTAATTTAGTACAACCAAATAAAGTAATAAGTACTAAAAAAATAGTTGTAATGAAATAAATGCTAAAGAGAAACTTTATACTAATTGTAATTTGCCTTTTGTATATAAACAACAAAGGGCAAATTACTTTTAATAATTATTACAAAACAGGTTATAATAATTTTTTTAGTACTAATATTTTTCCTCAACCAGATAGTAGTAATATTATTTTTAACTACTTGCAAGATAGTGCAACAGGCAGGCAGGATTTAGGTATTTTAAAAATTAACAAACAAGGTAATTTATTAGTTAATAAAACCTTTAATATTAACAATGTTAATTATTTAGCCTACATAAATGGGTTAAAACAATTTATACCAGCAACAAATAATAGTTTTCTTGCAGTTAGTGGAACTTATACAAATACAAATACAACCATTATTTTTACAAAAATTAATAAAACAACTTTAGATACTATTAAAAACACTTTTTATTATGATGGTACTTATAATTATTACGTAAATAATTTTATAAAATTAAACGATAACAAATATTATTTAATTGGTGGCAAGGGCAATACAACAACCGAATGGCCTGTTATTTTTCATTTAGACAGTAATTTAACTATTATAAATATAATTACACTTAATAATCCTATAAATTTATCCTGTACCAATGCTGTAATAAATCCAATTACAAAAAAGCTGCTTTTTAGTGGCACCATTACTTATAATACTAATAAAATTAATGTAGGATTTATCGAGGCAGATACATTGGGTGTTATTTCGAATACAGCAATTATTAATTATAATGGAGCCCAAGGAATTTCACAATTACGATATTCCAATTTTGATAATAGCTATGTTTTTAATGGCAGTAAAAGAACAAGTAAATATGGTAGCACTAGTATGCTTCGATTAAACATTACAAAGTTAAACTCTACTAATTTAAATGTAATTTGGGCTAAAACATATGGCAGTGCTGCAATTACAAATAACTGCAATAGTTTTGTAATAAATACCGATGGTAGCATTGTAACTTGTGGTAGATATGCTGATAGCACTAGTTTACCCTTAATGAATTATGATATAAAAGGTGTTATTTTAAAAGTAAGTGCAGTAGGTGATAGCCTTTGGATGCGGCAATATAACAATTACCAAACACCGCCCAACCCTTTAAACTATTTTGAAACTTTTTTTGGAATTGAAAAAACATACGATGGGGGCTATATAGCCTGCGGTGGGGTAATAAACCAACCACAAGGCAAAGCTTGGGTCTTAAAAACCGATAGTTTGGGGTGTATAAGCGCGGGCTGTGGTAGTGTAATAAATGGTACGCCTACCATTATTAGTGGTATTAAAACTCAAGAAAAAAACGAAGAAGCGCAAAGCATTAGTATTTATCCTAACCCTGCAAATGATATTTTAAATATTGAACTAGTAGAGATTAAAATTAAGGATTATAGATTAGAAATAGTAAATAATTTAGGGCAAGTTGTTTATCAATCTTTAATTATCAATCATCATTCAAGTATAGTTATTAAAGAGCTGCCAAGTGGTATTTACTTTATAAATATTTTTAGCAAAAACGGTTTAATTGAAGCTAAGAAAATTGTGAAAGAATGATGCGAAAACTAATTATAATATTTTTTTTAATTATTTACATTGACAGTTCGGCACAAACAGTATTTTTACCGAATATAGGTACTAAATGGCATTATGTGTTTGGGCAATACGGACCTTCATTAAATAAAATTAATGCCAAAATTGAGTATGTAAAGGATAGTATATACTTTGGCGATAATATAAAAATATTAAATGTTGATAAAATATATTCCATATGTGATCCTTTTGTTGTTAAAAGAGTTTTTATTAAACAACGAAATGATAGTGTTTGGTTTTTGCACTCTAAAACTATCAATACTTGGCAACTATTAGTTAATTTTAATGCCACGGTAGGGCAAAGTTGGAATTTTAACATTTACAATTCAAGTAATATACTTTCAACTTACACTATATCTGTAAATTCAGTTTCCGTAGTAACGCTAAATGGTCTAACATTAAAATCTTTAAACGTAACGTACAAAAAACCAAATGGAATAAATCCGCTTACATATACCTCTACAATAAATGAGAGGCTTGGAGACACGCACTATCTTTTTAATATGGAAAATGTTCCTGTGCTTTATGACGGCTGTTTGTATGTGGAGAGTCTTTTATGCTATGAGGATAGTACATTTGGATTTAAACAGTTTACGTCTAATCCTTGTGATTACAAATTCCCAAATCCAATAGGTTTAAATGAATTAAAAATTAAAAATGAAGAATTCAAAATTTACCCGAACCCCACTAGTGAAATTTTGAGTATTAAATTAGAAATGTGGAATAGTAACGAAAATTATACAATTGAAATTACAAATACTTTAGGGCAAATTGTTCAAACCTCAAATATTCAACATCAAACAACTGCTTTAAATATTAGCAATTTGCAAAACGGCATTTACTTTTTGCAGGTGTTTAATAATGAAAAATTAATTGGCACTGCTAAAATTTTAAAGGAGTAGCACACAATTATAAAATTAACACATTTAAGGAATTTCTTGCCTTTTCAATCTTGCCAAAAGTAAAAAAATGCGTACTTTTAGTGTTATTTAAATGGGCATTTTTAAGCGTGTTATATTCTTTTTTATAATTTTAACCTCTATTGGTGTTAAAGCGCAATTTAACTATGGTCATCAAATGGATTTTGGCAAAAACCGCGTTCAATACCAAAATTTTAACTGGACGTATTTTGATTACGATATGTACCGCGTGTATTCATACCAAGGCGGTGGCGAAATTGCAAAGTATGTTTCTGTATCGGTTAATAATCAACTACCTATTCTTGAAAAACGTTTAGATTTTCAGGTTGAAGACAAAATAAATATTTTAGTTTACAACAATCAGGAAGATTTTAAACAAAGTAACCTGGGCTTAAGCACCGACGAGCAAACAAACATAGGCGGTGTTACAAAAATTGTTGGCGATAAAATAAGTGTTTATTTTAATGGTTCGCATGCTGAATTAGATCAGCAAATTAGAGCCGCGTTATCAGAATTATTAATAACCCAAACACTTTACGGCGGCAACGCTCGCGAAATGGTGCGAAGTTCTACATTACTTAACCTGCCACCTTGGTACGTGCAAGGTTTAACAAAATATTTATCAGAAGGATGGACAAGCTACAGCGATAATTTAATGTATGACGCCGTTAAAAATGAGCATTTTAATAAGTTTAATAAACTAACCGGCAAACAAGCTACCAATGCAGGTTACTCCCTTTGGTATTACATTGTAGATACTTATGGAGAAGCCGTTATACCAAATTTATTATACATGACTAGGGTTTCGCGCAGCCCTGATAATGCCTTTTTATTTGTGTTAGGTGTATCGCTCGATAATTTAATTTATGATTTTACCGAATCGTACAACCGAAAATTATTTACTTATAAAGATACAACACGCAAATCGCCTATAAACAACAATAGTATTTTAAAAAAGTATAAAAATACGCGCCATTATTACCAGTTAAAGGTTAGTCCTGATGGCAAACAAGTTATTTATGCACGTAACGAGTTAAACCAAATGCGTGTATATTTAAAAACTATTGGCGAAAAAGGTCAGAAACGCTTATTGAAGTTTGGGCCTAAAGTGGAGCAGATAGATGATTACAATTATCCATTATTAGCTTTTAATCCTAAAGGAAATATAGTGGCTATGATTTATGAGAAAAAAGACCAGCTCATAATTCATACCTTAAATTTAGAAACAAAGGAAGTTGTAAAACGTAACTTACCGGGTTTTGAAAAAATTAATAGCTTTTCGTTTAGCCCCGACGGAAAAAAACTGAGTTTAAGTGGCGTTAAAAAAGGAAAGGGTCAAAGTGATATATTTGTTTTTGGATTAAACACCAGTGCTATAGAACAATTAACAAACGATGTGTGGGATGATAACAATCCGGTTTTTGTAAAAGGTAATAAACAAATTGTGTTTGAAAGTAACCGCCAAAATGATACGATAAAGGCAAAAGACGATGCACAGTTTTTTTATAAATTTAATCGCAATATGGATTTGTTTATGGCGCAATATCCGTTTACAAGTAAGGTATTGGTAAGAATTACAAATACGAGCGATGCTAATGAAACGCAAGCCCAGGCTTATACTAATAACTACATAAGTTATTTAAGCGATAAAAATGGAATTTATAACCGTTATGTGGCGGAGTTTGACAGCGCCATTTCTTTTGTAGATACTACAGAACATTACCGTTACTTTTTTAAATCGAAAGCGGTTACTAATTTGGATAGAAATATTTTAGAGCAAAACATTAATTTTTTAAATACACATGTAGCTGAGGTTATTTATGCCAATGGAAAAGATATGTTGCTGGTTACACCGCTAGCAAAATTAAATTTAGTAGATATTAAAGAACCAAACCCAACCTGGTTTAAAGGCAGTGCCCGCCCAATTCTATCCGACCCATCTAATTATAAAGAGGTTAAACCATCTGAAACTTCACAGCCTGAAAAAAATGAACAGTCGAATAACAAAGGCATTGATTTTGATAATTATAAATTAGACGGTGAAAAAAATAATAGCATAGCTACGCCAAGTGCAAACACTAATAATATTGGCAAAAAAGATTCAACCGCAAAAAAATTAAATAATAGTTTATTTAGATTTCCTATACAAAAAAATTATTACACCTCGTTTTATACCGATTATGTTGTAACACAATTTGATAATTCGTTTTTGGCAAACAACTATCAATTGTTTTCGGGTGGTGGTTCGCCAATTTATTTAAATCCGGGCTTTAATTTTTTAACCAAATTAGCCATTAGCGATTTATTTGAAGATCAACGCATAGTAGGCGGTTTTAGAATAAACCCATCCTTAGATAATGAATTTATGCTAAGTTGGGAGCAGCGTAAAAAATTGTTCGATCATCAGATTTTAGTAGATAGGCAAACGTTTGCAAAGGTTCCTTTACTTGATCCATCATTTAATTTTTTTGCAAAATTAAATACCAGTACCGTTCGTTATTCAGTAAGGTACCCTTTTAGTCCTGTTGCGGCATTGCGTTTATCAGTACTGTATCGTAACGATAGGTATGTTTATCTTTCTAATGGCGATTTTACTTTACCTTTAAAGTCTGATTATCAAAATTTAGGAGGAGCGCGTTTAGAGTATATTTTTGATAATACCCGTAAAGTAATGCTTAATATTTACAATGGTTTCCGCGCAAAAGTGTGGGGAGAGTATTGGCAAATAGCACTTAAGCCTTATAAAGATGCTCAAAATAAATTTATTAATCGCAATTTAATAACTTTTGGTTTTGATGCTAGGCATTATCAAAAAGTACACCGCCAAATTACCTGGTGCAACCGTTTAGCAGGTGGTAATTCTATTGGAACAGATAGATTAATTTTTTATTTAGGAGGCGTTGATAATTGGATAAACCCTGCGTTTAATGGCGATATTAATATTGTTAAGCCCGAGCAGTATGGTTTTCAAACCCTTGCAACCAATATGAGAGGATTTAAACAAAATATACGTAACGGAAATAATTTTATTGTGTATAATTCTGAATTAAGAATTCCTGTAGTACGTTATTTAGTAAGCACACCGTTTAGAAGCGATTTTTTAAATAACTTTCAATTAATTGGATTTACAGATTTAGGTATGGCGTGGTATGGTGCAAATCCATTAAGCATTTTAAATACCGAAAATGTTAATACTTTTGTAAAAGAAGGAACCGGGGTAATTGTTACAGTAGTAAATCCAAAAAATCCTTTAGTTGGCGGTATTGGTTTTGGTGTACGTTCGCGTTTATTTGGTTATTTTGTACGGTTAGATTTTGGTTGGGGTGTTGATAATTGGCAAGTTTCACAGAAAAGTATTATTGGAGTATCTTTAGCAACCGATTTTTAAAATTAGTATATGAACACAGTCTTAATATTATTGGCAGTAGGGTTGGTAGCAGGTTTTATGAGTGGTTTAATAGGCATTGGCGGCGGTGTAGTTATAGTGCCTATTTTAGTATATATGCTAAACATGAATCAAAAAATGGCGCAAGGTTCTACTTTGTTTATGTTTTTATTTCCGGTTGGTATTTTAGGTGTATACAACTATCACAAAGCCGGATTAATAGATTATAAAACAGCAGCAATTATGGCCATAACATTTATAATAGGCAGCTATTTGGGCGGAAAAACGGTGGTAGCTGTTGATACCAAAATTATAAAACAAATTTTTGGCGCCATTATTATTTTAATTGGTTTTAAAATGTTATTTAATAAATAACTCTTGCTTAAATCTTATTACAATAAAACACACATTGAAGCAGGTTGCGATGAAGCCGGAAGAGGCTGTTTAGCTGGCCCGGTATTTGCAGCCGCGGTAATTTTACCAAAAAATTTTAAAAATAAATTGTTAAACGACAGTAAACAGTTAACAGATATTAAACGTTATGAATTACGTCCTTTAATTGAAAAAGAAGCCATAGCTTGGGCTGTGGCAGAAGTTAATAATGTTGAGATTGACGAAATTAATATTTTAAACGCGTCGTTTTTAGCCATGCATAGAGCCTTAGATAAATTAAATATTTTGCCTGAATTACTTTTAATTGACGGAAACAGATTTAAAGTGTACAAAACAATCAATCATCAGTGTATTGTTAAAGGTGATGAAAAATATTTAAGTATTGCGGCTGCCAGTATTTTAGCCAAAACCTATCGTGACGATTTTATGAAAGAAGCTTCGATACAACATCCTCAATATAGCTGGGAAAGAAATATGGGTTATCCAACAAAAATTCACAGGCTATGTATTAAAAAATTTGGCGTAACACCTTTGCATCGCCTTTCATACAAATTACTGCCTACATAATAAAGTATTACGTTTTAGTAATAAACACATACTCTTTAAAAACTCTTAATTAATTTAATATTTTAACTCAATAATAAAATTACTTTTAAATGTATTTTGAGTGTATTAAAACGCATATTTTTTGGCTTATTTATTCTTGGCGCTTGTTTGGCAAGTGTTTGGGGATATATTCATTTAAAAAATAATAAAAAACCAAAAGTTGAGGCGCTAAGTATTTTACCTGATAATTGCTCGGTTTATTTTAATACAAGTGATTTTTTGAAGCTGACAAAAAAAATTAATTCTCAAAGTTTAATAATTGATAATTTAAAGAAAGAAAAGGCCGTGGGAGATGTTGTAAATACACTGCAACTATTCGATTCATTATTAACAAGTAACGAGAAGTTGAAGAATGAACTAAAAAACACTATTCTGCATTTTGCCATTTATAATCAAAATAAAGATTGGATAAGCGTTTTTAATATTAAACAATTGGGCGATGAAAGTATAGTTTTAAACGAAATAAGCGGATTGCTTAATGCACATAAAACCGAAACTAATTTATACGAATTTAAAACAGATAGTGGCTCCAATTTTTCATACACAATAAAATCGGGCATTTTTATTTTATCAAATTCAAAAACATTAATTGGTGAAGCAGTTAATAACATAAGTCCAAAGCTTATTAATAACAAAAATTTTAAGGCTTACAAAACTAATTTAAACGGTAACAATTCATTTTCTATATATATAAATCATAAAACGGTTGAAAAACACAAAACAAAAAAAGATATTAATTTAAATGTTTTATCTAATAATGGAATCAGTTTTGGTAAAATTGATATCGAACCCAATCAACTTAAAATTAATGGTATTTTTAATGCAGATAGTACTGATTTATTTTCTTGCCTATACAATCAGCAAGCGCAACAACTTAATTTTACTGAAGATTTACCATTAACAACTATTGAATTTGCTTGCTTTGGTTTTACAAAATTAGAAGAGCTTACAACTAAAAATAACGCTACTGTTTTTTGGAAAAACATTAATGATACGGCACTTTATAATTTAAAAAATTCATTTTACGAAAATATAAATAATAAGCTCATTAATTTTAAATTAAAATCATTGGAAGAAAATTTTTGTTTAGTGCCTGTTACCGATACTCTTAAAACCTTTGAACAACTTAGTTTTATGTGCGACTCAGCAAAAAAAATAATTAACGGACAAATATATATCCTTAAAAAATTAAAAAATAAATTACAGTTATTTTATCCGTTTTTTAATTCTCAAACTAATTATGTTATGTATCGTAATTCAAATTTATATTTCAGTAAAACAAAACAAGGGTTAATTCACATACAAGAGGCACTTATTAATTCTTCAACTTTAAACGCTAATAAAAGTTTTGTTAATTATAAAAATCAACATTTATCCGAGAGCTATAATTATTGTTATTATTCGGCTATAGAAGCAAATAAAGAAGCAATTTTAATTTTTTTTCCAATTAATACAAACTATTGTAAAAATTTAAAACATTTTTCGTATTCGCTTTCTAATGCTTCATCAAATTTTAAATTCAGGTGTAATTTATTATACGAAACCGAACAAGTTAATAATGAAGGTAATTCATTATGGACTGTACAATTAGATACATCCTGCAACAAACAACCTTATTCGTTTATTAACCATGTTACAAAAGAAAATGAACTGGCTGTGCAAGACGAGCTAAACAATTTATACCTTATAAATGCAAAAGGAAATAAGTTATGGCAGAAAAAAATAAACGAAACAATTCAATCTAAAATATTTATGGTTGATATTTTTAAAAATAATAAATTTCAAATGTTGTTTAATACTAAAAACTACCTCCACTTAATTGATAGAAATGGAAATTACGTACAGGGTTATCCTGTAAAATTACCTAGCGAAGCCTCTTCCCCTTTATCACTTTTAGATTATGATATTGATAAAAACTACCGATTATTTATTGCTTGTAAAAACAAAAACATTTATAACTACAGTATTTATGGTATAAAACAACAAGGTTTTAAACCAATAGTAACCGATAACGAAGTAAATTTACCGCTTCAATACGTTAAAGTTGGTTTAAGCGATTATTTGGTATCTATTGATAATATGGGTAAAATATATACATATAGCCGAAAAGGTGAAGAACGGATTGGATTAAAAAATAAAACCATTCAAAGCTGTTCGGCATTTTATTTAGACGCTTCAAATACTGTTAATTCTACCTTTTTAGTATACATTGACGATAAAAATAATTTACTAAATAAAATTTCGTTTTCTGATAAAAAAGAAATTAAAAAGTTAAATACTCAAATTACCGATGCCTCAATTACTTTTAATTTAATTGATGATAATAGAACTATGGATGTTTTGATAACAACAGTTAATCAAATATTAGCATACGATTTTACGGGTAATTTAATATTCGAAAAAAATAATGATAATCAACTTACACAATCTATTTATTATAGCGACGAAAATAACTCCGTAGCGATATCATTTAGCAGTTCTTTAAAACAGCTGTTTGTAACAGATATAAACCTAATAAAAACCAAAATTATAAAAGCAAATTCCATACCACTGATTAGCAACTTATTTAACGACAATAAAAAATATATTATTTATTGCAGCAATAATACTTTTAATTGCGTTGCATTGTAAAAATTTAAAAATAAAGCCAATACCCTTTAAAGCCTTTATTACTGTATTGCAATGCAGGCGCAGGAAATTTAATCATATTAAAAACAGAAAAAATAGATTTTAGTACCTTTGATTTTGTTTTAATACGGGTTAAATCCACATCTAAACTAAAATAAAAACGGCGTTCACGGTTAAAAAAATATATATTTCCATCTGTGCCAACTACTTCCATATTCGTTTTGGCATTAGTCATTCCAAACGCACTATAACCAAAAGCAACGTTTAACCATTTTGGTAATTTATTCTGTTTTTTAATAAATGCCGATGGATTAATACTTAACCAATACGTTTGTCCATTATAATCTTTTAATAATTGCGATGTAAAACTGCTACCCAATAAGCGTGGGTTATATTGTGCCAAACCACTAGGCGCATAACTTAGTTTTAATTGTAAACGCTGTTCTTTAAACAAAATATCTTGGCCAACCGCTAAACCACTGCCTAAAACGTTTGCTACTTCATCGCCCCAACTAAAGCCCCAGCCGGCGCTGTAACCGTCAAAACATTCTACTACTGTCATATACACTAAGCCAATGCCACCACCATAAATAAGCTTTTGTTTTTTAGTAAAACCTGCCCATTCAAAGCCTTGCATCATCAATCTACTGGTTTGGTAATTTGTCCAAGCATGCCCCGCCTTATCCATTTGTAACCACTCAGCATTATCGTTAAAAAAATGAAATTTACCTGTATTATATTGCGCATACCATTGTTGGTTAAGATAAACCAACGAACCCACCGTTAAAGCGCCGGCTCCTGTTACTAAAACAATTTTCCTTCTTTTATAATTAATTAAGCTATCTTTTTCTGTTTGCGAAAACGAAAAACTTAAACTTAAAATTAATAATACACTGTATAATTGCTTAATCACAATAAAAAAATATGATTTTTTATAAATTTACAAATTAGTTGTAAATTAGTAGCTATTAAAAATTAAACACAAAAAACATAAACATATGAATTACGATATTATAGTTATAGGAAGTGGACCTGGTGGATATGTAACCGCTATTCGCGCATCACAATTAGGCTTTAAAACTGCTATTATTGAAAAAGAAAGTTTAGGTGGAATTTGCCTAAACTGGGGCTGTATACCTACAAAGGCTTTATTAAAAAGCGCGCAAGTGTACGAATATTTAAACCATGCAAAAGATTATGGCATTAGCGCCGATAATATTAAAGCTGATTTTAGTGGCGTTGTAAAACGCAGCCGTGATGTAGCAGATGGTATGAGCAAAGGCATTCAATTTTTAATGAAAAAAAATAAAATTGATGTGATTATGGGAACTGCTAAAGTTAAAGCAGGTAAAAAAGTAGATGTTGTAGCGGCCGATGGAAAATCTACTACTTACGAAGGAAAACACATCATAATTGCAACTGGAGCACGTTCGCGCTCGCTGCCAAATTTACCGCAAGATGGTAAAAAAATAATTGGTTACCGTGATGCGATGGTATTGCCAAAATTACCAAAAACATTATTAGTAGTGGGTAGCGGTGCCATAGGCGTTGAGTTTGCTTATTTTTATGCAACCATGGGTACAAAAGTTACTGTTGTTGAATTTATGCCAAACATTGTGCCTGTTGAAGACGAAGAGGTTAGCAAACAATTAGAAAAATCGTTTAAAAAAGTTGGTATCGAAATTATGACAGAGGCTTCAGTTGAAAGTGTTGATACTAAAGGAGATGGTTGTAAAGTAAATATTAAAACAAAAACAGGAAACATAACACTTGAGGCGGAAATTGTATTATCGGCCGTAGGTGTAGAGGCAAATATTAGTGGAATTGGATTAGAAGAAGTAGGAATTAAAACAGATAAAGGTAAAATTGTTACCGATAAATTTTATGCAACCAACATAGCAGGGTATTATGCTATTGGCGATTGTTCGCCAGGACAGGCCTTAGCACACGTTGCCAGTGCCGAAGGTATAACCTGTATAGAGAAAATAAAGGGCATGCACGTAGATGCAATTGATTATAATAATATACCAGGTTGTACCTATTGCCAACCTGAAATAGCAAGTGTTGGTTTTACCGAGAAAAAAGCAAAAGAAGCGGGATATGAAATTAAAGTGGGTAAATTCCCTTTCTCTGCCTCAGGTAAAGCAAGCGCCTCGGGTGCAAAAGATGGGTTTATAAAAATAATTTTTGATGCCAAGTATGGTGAAATTTTAGGCGCGCATATGATTGGCGCTAATGTTACCGAAATGATTGCCGAAATAGTTGCGCTTCGTAAGCTTGAAAGTACAGGTCACGAGTTAATTAAAACCATTCATCCTCATCCAACAATGAGCGAAGCTATTATGGAAGCCGCCGCTGCAGCTTATGGCGAGGTTATACATTTATAAAAAATAATAAGTAAAAAATTAACGCTCTATCTACAAGATAGGGCGTTTTTTTTATAATAAATAACCTCATTTTGAGCAATCAATTCAGCAATTATTTGATTATTTTATAAATTTTTATTCAAAACGCCTGTAAATGCTATGTTTGTTATAGGCACGAAATTTGAGCTTACATAATAATAAACTAACTAAAACATAAAAATTATGAAAACAGAAAACAGTAATCCGGAAAAAAATCAACAAAATCATCAAAATAATCAACCTACTAAAAAAGAAGGAAATAATAATCCAAAAAAACCAAATTACGATCCCGATCAAACACCGGAAAAAGAAATTCAAGATCAACCGCATGCAAAACCTAAAGGAAATGAAAAAACAAATAATGAGAAAAAATAAAATTTTATTTCCAAAATAATATAAAATTATATTTTACAAAAAAACCATCTTGACTAAAAATCTTTATGGTTTTTTTAATTATAAGTTATTACACATTTATTATTAAGCTATTATAAAAAGATATAATGCGCTTACAATAAAGCCCGTTTTTAAAATTAGCATGCAAAAATTTTTCATAAACATAATGTTTAAATAATAACAATAGTCTGCAAAATTTATGCTTTAATTTTTGTGTACAATACACCCCGATTTTAACATAATATTCAATAAAACTATACTTATATAAGTTTTTCTTTCCCGAATGAGGTAACAACTCTACAAAATATTCTTAATTATATCTCTAAAATTTATAATCACGTTTGGTATAATATTAACTGATTTATATTAAATCTATTAAAGTAAATCTTATGAAAAAATTGGCTACACTATTAATAATAATAATATCAAAATCTGTGTTATTGGCACAAAATGATAAACCAAATAATAATTCTATAATTCTCCCTCAACCGATAGACGATTCAAAATTTTCTTTTGGTTTAAAAGGTGGATTGGGACATTCATTTTTAATTCCATATACTAACTACGCGTTTATGCCTTCTTGGAACGCTGGGTTATCAGCAATATATTCTCCATTTGAACATTTAGGTTTTGGGTTAGATGCTATTTATTCTAAAGAAGGAGTAAAATTAATGGATAATGAAAATTCGTATACATACGATTTAAATTATATTCGTGTTCCTTTTAAAGTAATTTATTTTTGTAATACATACGAAAAAGATTTTCGACCTAAAATATCAATAGGACCAACAATAGGATTTTTAACAAACACAACCGAAAATCTTAAATTTAATAATTTCGATTTTGGAGCAAACGCTTCGTTAGGATTTAATTATCGTTTAGCAAGAGCAGTATGGTTAAATGTGGATGCAACATATTATCAAGGATTAATTGATATAAATACTACAAATTTCGAAAATGATTTAAATGGAAACTTGCGATTAGAATTAGGGTTGAATTTTGGATTTTAGAAAAGCACTTGCCTTTTAATCAACAAAATATAAACAATTTTTGTATATTTACTTCTTAAATTTAATTGTTTAAAACCATAATTGCCTATGAAAAGTAAATACCTAAGCGTTTTATTTTTATTTATAGCTTTTAACTCGTTTTCAGTTCGTTGGTACGTTGATGATGCCTCAAATGTTGGAGATTATTATACCCCATCATCCATAGCCGGAAACAATGCCAATACAGGTGCTTTTACCCAACCTTTTGCTACTGTTAATTTCGCGTTAAGTGTTGCCTCACCTTTTGATACCATATGCGTAGATGCAGGTATTTATAATCAAAAAGTTGTAGTAAATAAAAGCATTTATATTTTTGGTGCTGGTAATGTTCTTACCATTTTTGATGGTTCAAATAAAAGTACCACAGGTGGTGCAGGCTTTACACTTTCCGCTAATATTTTATGTAATATAAGAAGCCTTACCTCTCAAAATTATGATACGGGTATCCTTCATACTAGTGCTGTTGCCGGAAATACGCTGGTTACCCTTTTTGATAGCTTAACCATTACTAATAATTTTAGTAACGGTTTGCGTTTTAATTCTGTTGCGTTATTAAATTATTTTAAAGTTAATAACTCTACTTTTTCGTTAAACGATGGAAGTGGCATTGCACGGGGCATTTTTTTACAAAGCCTTACCGTTGATTCAGGTTTTGTACTTAATTCTCAATTTATCGGTAATAAATTTGTTGGAATAGATTTTAATACGCCAAGCGCTGCATTGTTAAATCATTTTGTAAAAATTAAAAACTGCTCTGTTATTAATACTGCTGCGCCAGGTATCGCGCTACAAGGTTTTACCGGGGCTTTAATAGAAGATAACATACTTACCGACAATCAATTTTGCTCTATCGAATTAAAAACCTGTTCAGGAAACGGCAATCCAAGCGGTATTGGCAGTTTTGTGGTACAACGTAATCTGGTAACACTTTCTGCGCCTTCTATTCAAAGGCGTGATATTGCCGGTATAGCAATTACTAATCGCGATGCTAATTTATCCGGGGGTTCTGGAACACTTACTACCAAAGGTATTGTATTAATTGAAAATGAAATAAGTGGTTTTAGAGTTTTAAATGTTAATGTTACAACGCCCGCATATACAGCTGCAGATGTTGCCAATTGGGCGTTAGCGCCTTATAGCGGACAAGTTCCCGATACTTTGTTTGACGCCTTTGGAATTGTAGTAGAAGGTAGCAATCATAAATTAATGCGTAATAAATTAATTAATTGCGAAGTCGGCATTCAGGTTCAGGAAGAACCTGCTTTTAGTGGAACTACAGCACCAATTTCCGATTTTTTTGATGCTAATAGAATTTTTGTAGCACCTACAACAAGCGTTATTACACAGCGGAATGGCTTTTACTCGTGTAGATTTTCGCTAAGAGGCGTAAATCTTTCTACTACTTTAGATGCTTCTAACTCTTATTTTGGATACACTGCAATTTCTTCCATTACCAATGTAGCAGTGGGTTTAAGGGCTATTCCTATTTCTCCTTTCCCGGTAATAAACCCGCATTTTACATTTATTAATCCGTTAAATCCAACAGGTATTATAGATTTTAGCCCTTGGATAAAAAATGTGACAGATGCTGCTCCTATTGGTTATCAAGGCGATTTAAGCTACTTAATTGTCGATCAACAATCGCCTAATTTTAATAACATACCTTATGTTCAAGAGGGGCATGATACTGTTACAGGTGGAAATGTTTTAACGGTAGAAATTTCGCCCGGCGCTTATTTAGAAAGAAACAGAGTGAGTAAAAATGTACATTACATTGGAGTTTTAAGCCCTACTTTAAACACCTTAAGTATGCAAGGTTTGGGCGATACCCTTTATGTAGAAGGTGGTTTTGAATTAAAAGACAGTTTAATTTGTAACAATGGCGTTATTACCACATCAGCCATCAGCACCATTTTATTAAAACAAAATTGTGTCAGCGATTTAGGAACTACCACTTCCTTTGTCAACGGTCCTTTAAATGCCGAACACATTAGTATTGGCTCTTTTACACTTAATTTACCTGTTGGTAAACAAGCCATAGGGAACAGATTTGTAAGTCTATCTCTTAACCAAACTAATCCAAGTTTAACAACCTATCAAACCGAATATTTTGGAGTAGGCGCACCCACTTTAACTATTAATGCTCCTATTACAAGCACTTGGGTGCCGCAGTCGTATTGGTTTATAAACGATGGAGGCGCAAGCAATTTTACCAATCCACAAATTACATTAAATTATAATACTAACGATTATCCATTATCAAATTCGCATACCATTGCCAAACGCGTTACTACACCCAGTATTGCCTGGGATTACATAAAAG
Organism: Bacteroidota bacterium; assembly: GCA_043772435.1. Classification (GTDB taxonomy): domain Bacteria; phylum Bacteroidota; class Bacteroidia; order B-17B0; family Aurantibacillaceae; genus Aurantibacillus. The sequence continues at coordinate 6,914 of JAYVGH010000126.1, read as the reverse complement.
ATTTAGTTCCCAATTTTTCGGCAATATCGGGTACTGTAAATAGTTCGGTTTCGCAAAATGCAAAGTTTACACAAATGGGTGCTTTTGCTATAGCCCCTTTAAAGTTGTGCCCTTCGGTTAGTTTTAATACTGCTACCAATGTGTGTGTAGGTACTGCAATTAATCCCATTAATACAACAACTGCTTTAGCTACCAACACTATTACAAATTATACGTTTGATTTTGGGGATGGTTCTCCAAATGTTGTTAATACAGGTAGTTTTGTTGCACCATTCCCAACAGGCAATCCAACTATAGCACCTCATACATTTTCTACCGCTACAACATTTACTGTAAAACTAACGGCAATAAATGATTTAGGTTGTAAAGATTCATCGTTAGTAACGGTTGTAGTAAACCCCTTGCCAACAGGCACAGTAACACCTAATGGTACTTATAGCTTATGTGCTAACGATAGTATATTGGTAAATGCAAATACAGTAAGCAATTACACATGGGCCGCAATACCAACGTTAACAACGGTTTCAACAACAACATTAATGATTAAAAGCCCTGGTAAATATTTTGTACAATTACAAAATACGTTTGGTTGCAATGGTACAAGCGATACTATAACAGTTATAAATACAAATTGTAACAGTTATATTGGTGTAAGCAAGGCATTAACCAACACTACAAAATTAAACAGTACCGATTTTGCAGTAAGTTTTAGAATTAAAGCCCAAAACTATGGTAATTTAATACTAACCAACATTAGCTTAACCGAAAATTTAAATTCCACATTTCCGGCGCCGACTACATTTACCGTAACCGGAAAAAATACTTTGCTTGGTAATTTTATTGTAAACCCTTTATTTGATGGTAATACAATTACAAATTTACTTTCCGTTGCCTCAAATACTTTAGCGCCAAATGATAGTTCGGTTATAAATATTGATGTAACAGTTCGCCCTAGTAATCAAACACAATTTAATAATTTAGTTATTGCATCGGCTACTTCCACAATTGGACTTATTACCGATTTTTCGGTGGATGGATACAATGCCGATCCAAACGGAAATGGAAATCCCAACGAAACGTTGCCAACTCCTATTTTATTGCTTGGAGATTTAGTTATTCCAACAGGTTTTAGTCCTGATGGCGATAATACCAATGATTTTTTCGCCATACAAGGCATAGATGGTTATCCGGATAACGAATTACAAATATACAGCCGCTGGGGAAGTGCTGTTTATACAAAAAAAGCCTACAACAGCACCGAATATTGGAGTGGAGCGCCAAACGTTGGTGGTTTATTACCTGGAAATAAAGTTCCTACCGGTACCTATTATTATATTTTAAAATTAAATGCTAACGATAAACCAATTACAGGTTATATTACTATTAAATATTAATAACAATGAAGAAATTTATAATACTATTAATTAGCTTTAGCGCGTCGTTTTTAAAAGCACAATTCGATCCTCAGTTTACACAATATATGTATAACGAAAGTTTTATAAATCCGGCCTACGCCGGCTCCCACGATGCCTTAAGTACTACTGCTTTGGCTCGAAAACAATGGGTTGGTTTTGCAGGTGCGCCTACTAACGTTACGTTTAGCGCACATACACCTATTGCAAACGATAAATTAGGCATTGGTATTAATTTTATGAACGAGAGTATTGGTGTAATGTATCGCAATATGGCTATGGTTAATTTAGCATACCGTTTAAAGTTAAAAGAAGGTAAATTATGTTTTGGTTTACAAGCTGGTGCTACAGGATTTACCGAACGTTTAAGCGTAGTACAAACCATACAAGCTAACGATAATAACTTTTTACAAAGTACTCCACTTTTATTTGGGCCAAATGTTGGTGGTGGAATTTATTACTACACAAAAAAATGGTACGTTGGTTTTTCCGCTCCTCGTATGTTATTAAATACTTCTATCGGAAACGCGGTACGCACAACGTTTGCAGCCAATAGTTTATCCTATTATTTAACAGGGGGATATGTATTTACCATAAACGACGATTTAAAATTAAAACCAACCATTATGATTAAAGCTGCTTCAGGAGCACCAATTCAACCTGAAATTAACATACACGCTATTATAAAAGATGTGTTTTGGGCAGGAGCCGCTTACCGATATAACGATGCTGTAGCTGCTATTATTGGTTTTCAAGCCACGCAGCAATTTAAAGTAGGTTACAGTTACGATTTTACGTTAAGCAAATTGCAAAAATATAATAGTGGTAGTCACGAAATTATGTTGAATTACATTTTTAAATACAAAAATAAAAACTACAATAGCCCTCGCTATTTCTAATAAAAATTTTATGACTAAAAAACTACTTTTCATATTTTTAATTTCTTACTTAACTTTTAATGTTTCGATCGCACAATCGAGTAACAAAAAATTAATTAAAGCCGATAAACTGTTCATTAAATTGGCTTACGCCGATGCGGCAGAATCATACGAAGCATTCTTAAAAAAAAATCCAAAAGATTTTTACGCTTCGCGCCAAGCAGCTATTTGCTTTACAAAAATTAACGATCAAAACAGAGCCATAGATCATTGGCCCAATGTTATTGATAACGCTAAAGCTACCGATGCTGATAGATTTGCCTATGCCAAATGTTTGTTAGCGAATTACCGAAACGACGACGCTAAAAAAATATTTGTAACATTAAAAAACAGTACCGATAAAACCATAGCCATTTGGTGTAAAGCATTTGAAAACATAAACATGTTTTACGAAGATTCTACTTTGTGCAAAGTAATGGAGGTAAAAGGTATAAACACCACCAATCCAGAGTTTGCACCAGTTATATTTAAAAACACTATGGTGTATTTAACCGAAACAAAAAGTAAAAGTCCTGTAAAAGTTTTTAATGCATGGACAAACGAAACCTTTTATAAATATTTTTATGCTGATCGTAAAGACTCTATCAATTTTTTAAAACCAAAATTATTTAACAGCCACATTCAATCCAAAAAAATGAATGGTCCGCTTTGTTTTTCTCCCGATGATAGTACCATGTATTTTACACGTTCTGCGTCAAAAGCCGACATGAAAAAATCGAAAGTACAAACGGGTAATTTTAAATTGTATATTTATTACGCGCGTATGAATAGCTTTGGCGATGCGCATCCCGAAATCTTACCATTTGTATACAATTCGCCCGATTACGATTGTTTGCACCCAAACATTAGCAAAGATGGTAAAAAATTATATTTTGTAAGCGATATGCCGGGTTCAATCGGTGGTAAAGATATTTTTGTCTGCGAATGGAATCAAGGTGCTTGGGGTAAGCCTGTAAATTTAGGGCCAGAAGTTAATACGGTTGGTAACGAAATGTTTCCGTTTATTAGCGAAGAAGGAATTTTATTTTTTACATCCGATACTCGCCCTGGTATTGGCGGTTTAGATGTGTTTTTTGCCGACCCTAATGCAGCTACCGGCTTATTTTCTGAAGCCGAAAATGCTGGTGCAACAATTAACACACAGTTTGACGACTTTGCAATGTTTGTAAAAAAAGGCGGTAAAACAGGTTATTTAAGTAGTAACCGAAAAAATAGTTATAGAGATGATGACATTTATTATTTTGTAAACAATAAACCAAAATCGTTTGATATAAAACTAAAATTTGTCGATTCATTAACACAAGATGCAATTAGCGCTAATTACACGCTTACTACTATAAATGGTACTGTTGATGGAAAATTAGATAGTGGTAAATATGTTACCACTCGCATTAAACCCAACAAACAAATTAGTATTACCGGTGTAGCGGAAAGTTACAGATTAAAATCTCAAAACATAACTATTCAACTTAATGATAGTATTGTAAGCGTGCTGTTACCTCTTAAATCTCAAAAATCTATTAAAGGAAAAATTTTAGATAAAGAAACCAATTTACCTATTGCGGGCGTAAAAGTGGCTATTTATGATGAGTTTGGAAATAAATTTTTAGATATTGTTACTGATACTACCGGTAATTACATCGCTAGTAATTTACCATTAGATAAACCATTGTTTATTGGTTCTGAAAAGCGACCAGATTATTTTAGCAATACCGAAAAATTTAAAATTAAAAAAGATAGCGATTTAGTTAAAAATATTTATACTCAAAAAATTGTTGTTGGTAAAGCCATTAAAGTAGATAATATTTATTTTGATCAAGGGAAATATAATATCAGAGCTGATGCGGGTATAGAGTTGGATAAATTAGTTCAATTAATGAAAGATAATCCGGATATTATTATTGAGTTAAGCTCCCATACCGATTGTATTGGAGCTTCCAAAGCTAACTTAACATTATCTGATAAGCGCGCAAAATCAAGCGCTGCCTTTATTATTGGTAAGGGCGTTTCTAAAACCAGAATAAAAGGTAAAGGTTACGGCGAAAGTAAATTACTAAATAACTGCGCTTGCGAAGGCAAAGTTGAAAGTAAATGTAGCGAAGCTGAACACGCTGTTAACCGCCGTGCCGAATTTAAAGTTACCGGCTTTATTGCTAAAGCAGCCGAAGTAAAACCTAAAGGAAAAAAGGGGAAGAAATAATATAGCGTGTAATAAACCCTATGCAAATTTATTTAAGAAGTTATTTTTATAAAAATTTAAAAATTTAAATTGAATTATGCACTTTGCTTTAAGTTAAGAATGAATAAAAAAATAGATACTAACTTTGTTGAAGGAATAATGCTAATAGTACGTAAAGCACAAAGCAATGTTTTACACCAAGTAAATTCTATAATGTTTAATACCTATTTTAAATTAGGTAAACGTATTGTAGAACAAGAGCAAAACGGAATAAGGCAAGCTGATTACGGAAGTTATTTATTAGAAATACTTTCTATTAAACTTACAAATGAATTTGGAAAGGCATTTTCAAAAAGATACCTTGAGCTTATTCGAAAATATTATATTACCTGTCAAAAAACGAAATCAATAATTTCGCAAAGTTTAAGTTGTACGCATTATAGCCAACGTAATAACTTTAATGTTGAAAAATAATTGCATAAACAGTAAAATTTAATAAATGATTTTTCAAACAACTGATACAATTGTTGCCTTAGCTACTGCACATGGAAGTGCTGCCATTGCTGTAATACGTTTAAGCGGAAACGATGCTATTAAAATTGTTGAGGATTTTTTTTACACCAAAACGTTTACTAAAAAAAAACTAAGCGGTAAAGCTACTCACACTTCACATTTCGGACTCATGCTGCATCAAGGTGTTGTGATTGATGAAGTGCTGGTTTCTATTTTTAAAAATCCTAATTCGTACACAGGGCAAGATAGTGTAGAAGTAAGTTGCCATGGGTCGGTATTTATACAACAACAATTATTACAATTATTTTTAAATAATGGCGCGCGTATGGCTAATGCCGGTGAGTTTACCTTACGCGCTTTTTTAAACGGAAAAATGGATTTAAGTCAGGCAGAAGCTGTAGCCGATTTAATTGCCAGTAATTCTGCATTATCGCACCAAGTGGCCATGCAACATATGCGTGGTGGCTTTAGCACAAAAATTAAAACTTTACGTGAAAATTTAATCAGCTTTGCGTCGTTAATTGAATTAGAATTAGACTTTAGTGAAGAAGATGTTGAGTTTGCAAACCGAACAGATTTAAAAAATTTAATATCAACCATAACAAATCTTATTCAAAAATTAATTGGTAGTTTTGAAGTAGGCAATGTTATAAAAAATGGTATACCAGTTGCAATCGTTGGTAGACCTAATGCCGGCAAATCTACTTTACTAAATGTTTTGTTGGATGACGACAGGGCAATTGTTAGCGAAATACCTGGTACTACACGCGATACCATTGAAGATGAATTAATTATAGATGGAGTATTGTTTCGCTTTATTGATACAGCGGGCTTGAGAACTACTACAGATGTTATAGAACAAATAGGCGTAAACAAAGCGCTTGAGGTTATTAAAAAATCCGCTATTATTATCTATTTATTCGATAGCCACGAAATAAGCAGCGGCGATTTAAAATTAGAGATTGAATTATTAAATCAATACATAGGCACATCGCAATTGGTAATTGTTGCTAATAAAATTGATGTTGAGGATTTAAGCGATTTAAAAAATGAATTTATTAATTATCCCGATATTATTTATATTTCTGCTAAAGAGCATAAATACATTGATGTGTTAAAACAAAAACTAGTAAATTTATTTGATACTCGAACTGTTGATGCTACTGATACAATTGTAACCAATGCGCGCCACGTAAGTTCCTTAAAAAAAGCAAACACAGCTTTATTAAAAGTTAGCGAAGGCTTAGCGGCTAATATTGTGGGCGATTTATTGGCCATTGACATTAGATACGCTTTGGATGAGTTAGGAAACATAACAGGCGATGTTACCAACGAAGATTTGTTAGATTCGATATTTACTAAGTTTTGTATTGGGAAGTAATAAACATTATTAAGCAGCCATTCCCTTCTCAAATACTTCCACATACTCTTTCATTTTCGTAATAATGCGTTCGCCTATTTCCCGTGCTTTTAAAACGCTTGGGCGGTTGCCTAGGCATTTTAAAACGTCTTCACGTATTGGGTCTTGGCCGCTATAGATGTAGGCTTCGATTAAGGATTTGAATTGTTCTTTATCTAAATGTTCTTCGTCGCAAAGTTTGCCAAGAGCTAGCACTTTTTGTTCTTGCCAGTATTTTTCAAACTCATCTTGTATGTTATCCGCGTCGCTTATCTTTGGTAAATGCTCATCAATAAATTTCTCTATCAATTCGCGTTTGCTGCGCAGTTCGATGTCGCCACTGAGGTAATCCATGATGGCCTTTTTTTGTTTGGCGGCTTCGCTGGTTTTAGCATTTTTTAAACGTGCTAATAGTTTTAATATATAAGCTACGTTTATGGTGTCACGGTGAATTAACTCTACTTCAAAATCTA